>JAILGR010000149.1 GCA_024696565.1 Acholeplasmatales bacterium
ATCTTCATATTCTGGATAATCAATATTAACTTCAATTTTAGCAATTAAATCTAATAATACATCTCTAAATGAATGTATTAATTTAGATGTTTGACTTCTTAGAGATGCTTGACTAGATTTTAAGGCAATCTTATTAGTAGATGCAATAATATCCATAACGGATTCTGCCATTGTTAAATCCATCTTTTTATTTAAGAATGCTCTTTTAGAAAATTCACCTGGTGTAGCCATTCTAAAGCCATTCTTTAATAATACCTTTAATACTTGGTTAGTAACAAAAATACCCCCATGACATGATATTTCTACCATGTTTTCACCATCAAATGATTTAGGCTCTTTATAAACTAAAGCTAATACTTCATCTACAATTTCATCATTATCCATAATATAGCCATAATTAATAGTATGGCTTTTTACTTTAGTTAAATCTTTTCCTTTAAATATTTTATTAACTAAATTAATGGCATTAGTGCCTGATGCCCTTATTATTGATATTGCCCCAACACCATAAGGAGTGGCAATTGCACATATATCATCCATAGGATCCCTCCTAAATAAAAACTTATGTTTTTATCATACAAAATGTATTATATCATAATATTTTAATCTGGTCTAAAATTCTTATTACCATCAGAGAAATCCATATTCTTTTTTAAGTCATTATATTTAGTATGATATGTAGCTGGATATGGGAATCCAACTTGACCAATAGCTTTTGTATCAATATAAACTCTTTTATTTTTAAAAGCATCAAGTGATTTAATTTCTACTGAAGTTTTATCTGATGGAGTAACATTATCATTACATAAATCTGTCATTTCATGTAATAACATCGCTCCTTTTGTTAATGATGTTGTAACATCTGTAATTCTTCCATTTTTTAAATTATCTCTTATAGCTACTAAAGTACCTAAAGCTAATATAAATCCAGGAATGTAATCTAGTGGTACACCATTTAAATTAACTGGCTTTTCTTTAGAACCATTTCTAATTGATAGACCTGTAATATCTTCAGCTAATGGTGCCCAGCCCGGTCTATTTACCCAAACTGAATCAGAAAAGCACATTAAATTAGCAAAGATAATATTAGGATTGATTTCTCTTATTTCATCTTTAGATAATCCAAATTTATCAAAAGCATTATTTTGATAACTATATGTTATTATATGAGTTTCTTTAATTAATTTTTTAATCTTCTTTAAATCTTCTTCTTTATTTAAATCTAATTGAATAGATTGTTTACCTGCATATCCATCAAGCTCAAGCATAGCTTGTTCTTGTTCCATATATTTACCACGTCTTACCATCAAAACATCAGCACCATATTCAGCTAATATTCTAGATGCGGCAGGACCAGCAATAATATGTGTTAAATCTAAAACTCTAATACCAGTTAATGGACCATACTTTAAGCTAGTACCAAAATTTAGCTTTTTAGGATTATAGTCATTAAATCTAACTAAAGGCATATTTAATACTGCCCTTCCTACTTCACTATTTTGGAATTCTTCTCTATCTCTTAATACACAAGCAGAAGCTCCACAATTAAAAGCTCTTTCTTCTAATTCAAAAGAATTCAATTCTTTTACTACTGATGTTAAATATTTAATATCAGATTTAGTAGAAAACAATGTGAATTTATTAGAAGGTTTCTTTAAATCTAATTCTTTTACTAATTTTTCTTGTTGGCTTTGATAATAAGTATGGAAAGATATAAATCTATCATCTTTTGTCTGATATTTATAGAAAGAACCATTAATAGCATTATCAACTCTTAAAGCACTTTGTAATCTAACCTTTTTATAGTCTTTATTCTTATAATTAACCATATACAAACGTATAGCTTGCATACCAGAATATAAAATATCAGTATCTATTTCATCACCATCAAAGGTATCGCCTCTTAATTCACCAATCTCTGTTGCAACCATTGCACATAAAGATAATACAGCCGCAATAACTGGAGTTTGTAATACCTTTTCTTCTGTAAATAGTTTTTGTACACCTTTTTTTCTTAGTTTTGCTAAGACAAATCTAATAACATGTGGAAAAGGATTTTCTGTTAAATTACTTTTCTTTAATTCCTTAATTGATTTTTCAGAAATTAAGAATTTAACAGGAATTCTTGATTCAATCTTAAATTCTTTTGCTAAATAATCATAAATCTTTCTAGCATCTTCTGCTTTTTTCTTTAAAATATCTAGATTCATAATTCCTCCTTAGATTTTCATAGCAACTTCATAAGCTTGCCATATTACAGTTTTTAAATTACCAATATTAGAACAATCTCCAACCAAATATGCTCCTTTTGTTACAAGAGGATTTGGAATATAACCCATAGATGATATAACACTATCACATTCTATTTCTATTCTTTTACCCTTATTATCTTTTGCTATTACCATTTTATCTTTAACTTCTTCTAAAGTTGTCTCTAGATAAACAGGTACTCTTTTCCAATAAAAATATTCTCTTAAATATGATGAATTAGCTAAACAAACTCCTCTTTGTTTAATTAAATCATCTTTCATTTCAACAATAGAAACATTATGTCCTTTTAATAATAGGTCATATGCAATCTCACAACCTGTAAGACCACCACCAATTATACAAACATTTTTACCTACTTCTTTTTCATTACTTAAGTATTCTAAAGCCTCTATCATTTTTTCATAACCATTTATTGATTTAATGATTCTTGGTTTAGAACCTGTTGCTACTATAACTTTTTTATCACTAAATTTATCTAAAGACTCAATTCTTTCGTTTAAATGAATTTCAATATTAAGTCTTTTCATTTCGCTAATATACCAATCTAATAATCTTCTAAGTGGTTCTTTATAGGATTCTGCTGATGCTTCTACAAAAACACCACCTAAATGATCTTTTGCTTCATAAATGATTGGCTTATG
>JAILGR010000191.1 GCA_024696565.1 Acholeplasmatales bacterium
ATTTTATAAATAATAAAACATACAATAACGTATTATTATATGGTGATGCTGGAACTGGTAAATCTAGTTCAATTAAACCTTTATCAAAATATTCATTTAATAAAGCCTTAATTGAACTAGATTTACCAGTTCCAGCATCACCATATAATAATACGTTATTGTATGTTTTATTATTTATAAAATTAAGGGTGTTCTCTATTAATTGTTGTTTTTGAAAATCATAACCAATAATATCTTTAAAAGTCATTTTTAAGACATTTTTAATTGGCTTTAATTCTCCATCTTGAACTCTAAAAGCATGATATATAGCCATATCAGCTACACCTTTATTTTTATAAAAGTCTATCATTACTTTATAAAAATTATCATATGTTAAGTTTTTTTCTATCTTATTATATAAATCATCTATTAATGATGCTAAATAGTTATCTTCTTTTCTTTTAAACATGAAATATTTAGTTTCAGTTAAGAATGCATATTCTTTTTTATAAAAACTAAAATATGTTTCAAAATCCATTCTTACTAAATTAGAATCTCCTACTGTTTCTTGGTTCATCTCGATACTTAAAGTATATGGATTTTCATTATATATCAATGTATATAAAATATACTTTTTCCATAAATTACCACTAATACCATGTTCAATTGAGAAACTTACTAAATTTGAAACAGCCTCAATAGTCTTTAATGGATCATCATTAGCATAAACAATGCCATCAAAAATATATTGTTTTTTAATTTGATTAAATATATAAAACATAGTTCCACCACCAAAACATATTTTTTCACTTAAATTATACTAGAAAATGTAGAAAAGAAAAAAGAAAAATGTTAAAATACTATATATGAGGTATGCTTTTTATGGTAGTAAATACGATTCTTTTAATTTTGGCTGTTGCCACTTCTGGTTCAATATATTATTTCACAGGTCTATATAACCAGTGGTGGTGGATATTTTTATTCATATTAGCCATTCCAATTTTATATGTAATTTGGTTTTTAATATATTTAATTCCTATTACAATAGTATCGTGGTTCTTACCAACAAAGGAAGAAGTTAAAAAACCAAATAGAATCTGTTATTGGTTTGTTAGACAAACATGTTATGTGGTTCCACATTTATTTAGAGCATTCTTTAAAACTAGTGGTCCTAAATTTCCAAATGAAAGATGCTTAATAATATCAAACCACACTTCTAACTTTGACCCAATGCCAATAATTTGGTTTGCTAAAAACCATCCTATTGCGTGTGTCACAAAGCCAGAAAACATGAAATTACCAATCGCAGGTCCATTTATTTGGAATTGTGGATTCATTCCAATCGATAGAGAAAATGATTTCAATGCTGTTAAATCAATTATTAAAGCAGCTAATGATATCAAAAAGGATATTGCTTCTGTTTACATTTGTCCTGAGGGCACAAGAAATCATCATCCTGAAAACGGAATGCTAGATTGGCATGCTGGTTCATTCAAAATCGCATTTAAAGCTCAATGTCCAATTGTAGTAGTTGCACAAACTAATGCACATAAAATAGCCAAAAACTTCTGGTATAAGCATACTAATTATTATATTGATGTTGTAGAGATTATTCCTTATGAAAAATACAAGGATTGGAATACTCAATCCTTAGCTAACTACTGTAAAGAGATTGTTCAGAAAAAGTTAGAAGAAAGGAGTTAACATGAACTATTTACTATATAATCCATTAGCAAATAATGGTAAGGGTGATGAGGCTAAAAAGAAAGCCTTAAAAGATATTGGAAGTCAATTCCCAGGTATGGATGATGTTGATTATAGTGACATCATATTTGAAGATATCGCAAAACTTCTTCAACCTGGAGACAATGTAGTAATCCTTGGTGGTGATGGTACTCTAAACTTTTTAGTTAATGATTTAAAAAATATACCTACACCATCTGATATTAGTTATTATTTATATCCTGCTGGAACTGAAAATGATTTTGTAAAAGATATTCAAGATAAAGGTCTAAATACTAAACTAGTTCCATTAAATAATTATATTTTTAATGTACCAAAAGTTAAATTTGGTAATAAAGAAATGTATTTCTTTAATGCTGTAGGTTTTGGTGTTGATGGAAAAACATATGCTGAAGCTGAAACATTAAAATCAAGAGGAAAGAAAATAAATTATAACTCCATTACTTCTTCTTTACTAAAAAAATATGAAAAAACAAATGCAACAGTAACTGTTGATGGTGAAACAAAAGAATTCAAAGAAGTTTATATTGCTCCTACTATGAACGCAAGATATTATACGGATGGTATGAAAGCTGCTCCTGAACAAAACCGTTTATCTGGTGAATTAAGTTTAGTTATAATTCATGATCAAGTTAAAGGTCATGGTGCTAAAGCACTATCTTCAATTTTTAAAGGCGCACATACTAAATTCCCTGAAGCTTGCGAAATCATTAAAGGCAAACATATAAAAGTTGTATTTGATAAACCAACTGCATTACATGTAGATGGTGAATTATTTGAAGATATTACTTCTTACGAAGCATTCTATGAATAGAAAAAAGCCCATCAGGGCTTTTTTTAATTCTCGTAATTATATCTAGTTTTAAATAATCTTCTATATTTTGCAGGAAATAATATGTAATAAACTGGAATAGTTAAGAACATAATCCATGCAGGATGCCAAATTCCAAAAGCAAATCCTAAAGAAATATATACAACCAAAACAATTATTGGATATAGTATATCTAAGCTAACCTCACCTAACATAATAGGCATTAAAGGAATTAATAAGAAGGCTAAACAGCCATAGGCCCACATATTAAATATATACCCCATGCATAAGAAAATAATTAAACTAATTATTGGTGTTGCTGCTATAATTCTTCTTCTATAGTTCATATTTATATAAACCTCCTTTTCTAACACCTTATTTACATAATCATTTATTTCATCACAAATACCTGTATACTCATTTTGTCCAAATAATAATACATGTATTTTTTCAATTTTATTT
>JAILGR010000246.1 GCA_024696565.1 Acholeplasmatales bacterium
ATATATAGATTATTACAACAATAAAAGAATTAGAGTAAAAAATAAAGGATTATCGCCTATTGTTTATAGACAACAATCCTTAAATATAATATCATTATAACTATCAAGAACCTCGAGTCCAAGATTTGGGGTTCACATCAAATAGAGCCAATTTTATAGTTTTTAATATTTCTTTGTATTAATTAGCTAGTCTTTTATTAATAAGGCGCAAGTAGTACTCGGACATTTTTCTCGTATTAGAGAAATTTTTCTAGGTGGTAGGGACATTTTTTATGTACACGGACATTATTTATTATGTGCCATTAGTTGAAAGATGATATAATACAAATGTGAATTTTTCTAATAATTAAGAATAAAAAGAAACATTCCTTGTTTTATTTTTGGTAGGAGGACAAATGGAAAGTTTATTAATAGCTATTATTGTTCCGATAGTTTTACCTATTGTTTTTGGCTTTTTTTATAGAAAAAAAGATAAAGAAGAAGCAAAGTTGAATACAAATGGAAAGTATATAGTTAGGGTTACATCTAGCATCAGGCATTTCTTTTTGGGCTGGATGATTTTATGCCTGCTTGGTTCTTTAATTATTCCTATAATGTGCATTGTAGATAAAGCGAATACAACAGTATATATAGTTTTAATTGCATCAGGAGTAATTCTTTTCTTTTTCTTATTGGGTTTTTTAGGTTATGCTATTTCTAAATGGAATTATTTGATAGTCGAAGAAAACAGGATAATTAAGGTTAAAGGATTTAAAAAGGAGATAATTGAAATTAATAGAATTAAATATATTTCTCACTTTGATGTTGGATTTGGTTCACTGATTGCATATGATGAGAATTTTGTCCCTCTTTTTGAAATAGATGGGTCATTTGTGGGGATTACTAATTTAAAAGATGATCTTTCGAGTATGAATTTGAAGTCAATAACAAGAAATGATATTGATGCAACTAATCCAGAATATAAGAAATATAAAAAGCAAAACAATATTAAGATTTGGAAATACGTGTTAATTGGATTTGGTCTTGCTGGTTTAGCTTTGTATGGACTAATTAAACCACAAATTAGAGCTGCTGATTTTAATGATTATAGTAAATCTGTAGTTGTTGAAAATTTTACAAAAAAAGAAGAATTATTGTTATTTCATTTTGAAGGTGATGACAAGGAGTATAAAGTAAGTAATATCGTTTATAAGAAGTTAAATCAGAGTATTTATGATGTTTTGAAAAATGGAACTGAAATGAATATTGTATTATACAATAGTGAATCAGCATACATTTCTCAAATTGAAATAAACGGTAAAATTTACTTGAACAAAGATGAGGCAAAAGAATTGGAAATTAATAATTACAATTCGAGCTTTGTTTTTACGAATGTGTTATTAATTGTAAGCATATCTATGATTACAATAGGGATGATTTTATTTTTTTATCAATTATACGAATCCAAAAAGCACAATAGCCATGAAATAACTATTTGATTAGGTAGTGGACAAAATAGGCTAAGGGTGGACAAAATTCAAGATGGGGTGGACACTCTGTATTAATTAACTAGTCCCAAGCCATTAAAGAACAATAGCTCTGATACAATGTGTCAGAGTTTTTTCTTTACTAGGAGTTTAAAAAACAACGTACCTAAACCATTTATCATTTTTATTAGTAATTTTCTATTCGATTTTGTATTAGTTACTTAGTTCTTTATTAATATGGCACAAGCCCTACTTGGACATTTTTCTCTGGATAGGGACATTATTCCCTTTTTAAGCATGTATTTTATAGTAAGAATATTTTTTTATGATATAATCAATATAATAGAAGAAAACTGATATGGAAGATGGTGTGCTGTTGAAAAATAAAAAAAGATTATTATTCATTATGATTCCAATCGCAGCTATTTTGCAAATTGCCTTGATTGTGTTAATTTTGATTGGGTGTTCTAATGTTTTTTTAAAAGGAATAATATTAAAGGAAAGTAGAAATTTAGAAGATTATCATTATTATTACAATACTGTTGATTATGCAAAAGATTTATTACCCACACTAGAAGAGTTATCTTTAGAAAAAGAGAATATAAATTTTGGATATAGGCATATTACTTTTGGGGTGTTTGACTCAGAAGGAATATCATTATTTCTTTCCTATGGAGAACTATATAGTGATGCAAAGAATGAAATAATGAGTAAATACAATTTTTTAGATTCACCATATCAATCTTCTGATGGGGATTATACTTATCCTCTTTCAGATTTTGAATATAATGGGTATTCCTTTAAGGTGGCACCTAATTATAATTTCTGTCAATGGTATTTGCCAAAAACATTTTTACTTTTAGGATTTAATGATGTTAATGAAAGAGTCTGCTATCTATATTTTTGGGATTTTGATTTAGACGCCATTTGTGGAGATATAGATTTGACCGAAAGAACAAGAGTAATGCATGATTTTATTGACAAGTATTTTATTTGGTATAATTATTAATACTTTTATAAGTGTTATAGTTGTATACGAGGGGTGATATAATGCGTATTCATTTTGTAAAACCGTTAAGAATAATTATGCTTATTTTAATAATGGTGATTACAATATCACTTACTATTTATATTTATTTAGGATTTACAAATAGATTTCCATCAAAGGAAGTATATTTAGCTGCAATACTATTCCCAGTATTAATTGCTCCTATAATTACATTATTGATTTTAAACTTAAAAATATTAAAGAATAATAAAATAAAGCGTAATAAAACACATAATGCATTATGTATTGTTAATTTCATTTTATTGCCAACTTTAGTAATTGCTGGTTTCTTTTCATTAACTACATTTATTTACGGTGGTCATGGACATTCATATACTGATAAGTATTCAGATTATTTAACACTTATGAATGAAGAACCTTATAAGAGTAATCTCCCTTGCTTTGAAGAAAAAGAAATACAAAAGTTTAAATACTATGAAAATTCTATTGATAGCCATCAAGAAGATTTTTTTGTTGCATTAGAATATGATAATGAGAATCAATTTATAAATTCATTAAATCGTATTAAGGCTTTTATGCCAAACTATAAAACTGAAATAAATAAATTTAATGATTCTTATCAAGATATAATTAATTCAAATAAAATGAATTCATATGAAATGAAGAAAGTGAATAATACATATGAAATTATTGGTGAATATTTAGTTATATCATATGAAACGAATAGTAAAAGAATTGTAATTTCTTACTGGAATTTTTTATCAGATGAATTTATTAGTGATCACAATCCTTATTTGTTTGAATACTTTGAGTATATTCTTTAAAACTCTTAAATAGTTAATATCTGCAGGGGGGGTACGCAAAACCTCTAGGGGTACGCACTTTTGAAGGTATTCTTTAATATTTCATTTGTATTAAAAGTATATTTTTGAAATATTTAAGAATAAGTAGGTTTGATACCAGGTATCAAGCCTTTTGTTTATTTTAGCTGATTATGTTTGATATTAAACATTTTTTTGATAATATTTATGTTATTTTACATAAATATATAATTTAATTCGATTGTAAACACTTTAATTATATTATAAAATTAATTAAAGGGGGTCGTTTTATGAAAAAATATAGGTTTATATATATTCTTGGTGCAACCATAGCTTTTTTATCTATTATGGGCATTTATGCTAATGGCTTAGATGTTTATGCAGAAGAGAACTATTTAATTGAATTAGACAAAGATAATCGTTGTAAATTTGGCCTTTACCCCACAATGATAGAAAAAGAAGTGGCTTTAGATGAAGTAAAGAATAATGGTACTTATGACTCTGATACAAAGATATATTCTTATAAGGATAATAAATATGCAATATTAAAAGGTGAAACTGATTTAGAGCATGATTTTAAATTGAGCGATAGTAATTTTGCTAGTGTCTATAATGGTGTTGATGTTTTATTTAAAGTAGAGGCATTAACATGGAGTGTTTTTGAAACAGGAGATGGGTATTTAGATTTAATATGCTTAAATATAATTGATCGTGTTGAATATTCGAAAACCTCAATTACAGATAAATTTTCCTCTACAGATATTTTTCTTGAAACAGGCACAAAGTTTTATAATTTATTATCTGATAAAGAGAAAAGTATCTTAAAGACAATTGATTCTGATGCATATATGTCCTTGCCGGATTATAAAAAATATAATGATGGTAATGTAAAGGATATATTTACACCAACAGATTATGCAGTATTAAAAGGTTTATCTTCTCATTTAGAAGACCCTTATAATCATTCTCCATTTTGGACTAAAACAAGAGAGGGAGATAGAATTAAAGTTATTTGGAATAATGATAAATCAACTGATTGCTTAATAAATGATTCAAGAATTGGCGTTGTACCAATAATTAGAGTTTCCTATCAAACATCTCAAGGCGGTGGAGGACAAGCTTGCAGCAATAATCCATCTATTCCTATTAATTTTTATGGCAATGTATGGATGATGATTATAGGAAGTATACTCATTTTTGGTGGCGGAATATCCTTAATTATAATTATGAAGAAATGGTATTTAGGTCTTAAGATTAATTCAAAGCTTAAGGTAGGACCTAAAACATATGTTGGTGGTGGTATCACATTAACCATTTTAATTATAGGATTATATATTTTCTCCTTTGGTACAGTAGTTAAGGTAAATACACTAGGATTTAATAATACTAAAGATATCCATGGCTATTATAGTGGAAATGGATATGATGAGAATTTTGAATTTGGTTCAAGAATTCTAATGGGACTAACTGATGATTATCAAGTATATAGATATTATGGAAACCCATGGGATGAAGAAGGAAGTGCAACGAATTTCACTTATTATATTCAGCCAGGTATTGGTAGATGGGAATATAAGGATGGACTTTTAACAATATATGCAGCTCCTGAATGGACAAGATATAATTTTGAAGGACTTGAAACAACGTATACAGACGCAAACGGAGTTGGTTCTTTTATAAAATATGTAGGCTACGAAGGAACTGCTTATCAATGGTATCATACGAACAATAGAGATCCTAAATATGGAAATGTCAAATTCGGCGAAACAACGGAAGTGTGGTGATCTAAATGAAATTTTGTATTAACTGTGGTTCAAAATTAAATGATGATGATTTATTCTGCATGGAATGTGGATATAAATGTAATGATGTAAAAGAAAAAGATGAAACAATAGAAAAAGAAGAGAAATCTCTACCTAATGAAGATATTATTGTTGCTCCTCCAATAGTTTCAAATAGTAAAGAAGATCGTCTTAAAGCTTTAGAAGAAGAAAGAAAAAGACTAGAAGAAGAAATTGAAAAAGAAAAGGAAGAAGCTCGTTTAAAGGAACTAGAACGTCAAAGACAAGAGGAACTCGAACGTCAAAGACAAGAAGAGCTAGAACGTCAAAGACAAGAGGAACTCGAACGTCAAAGACAAGAAGAGCTAGAACGTCAAAGGCAAGAAGAGCTAGAACTTCAAAGACAAGAAGAACTAGAACGTCAAAGACAAGAGGAAAAGGTTCAAGAACCAAAGACGCCTGAAGAAGTTCAAGAGGCAAAAACTGAAGAAGAAACAAAAGCTGTAGTTCCTTTAATAGATGAGAATAAGAAAGAAGAGATTAAAGAAGAAAAAGAAATAAAGAATAATGAGTCTGTAATTACAAATGAGGAAAATATTGTTTTAATTAAGCATTCTTTATTCTTTACTGGACTAATTCTAATTTTATCTATTATTTATTGGTTTATTGGAGCATTCTTCTATATTCATGTAGCTATTAGAATTGTAATGATATTTATATGTATGTTAGCTATGGCCTTACCAATTTATGAGACGGTTAAATACTTAATAAGCTCTATTAAGGCTAAGAAGTTTAATTTATTTACATTGGTTACCTTAGGCATTTGCCAAGTATTATTATTTATATTATTCTTTATTTCAATAAGTGTAGCAGCAAGTTAGGAGGGATGAACTATGAAATATTGTATAGAATGTGGAAATCAATTAGTTGATGAAGCTAAATTTTGTAATAAATGTGGTGCTAAGCAACCCATAAGAGAAAAGGTAGAAGAAAAAATAGAAGAAGATACTAAACCTGAATCTAATCCTTTAAAAACTGAAGAGGTAAAAGAAGATAATATCCCACCAGTAATCGTTCCAGAACCAGTTATAGTAGAAACAAAAAAGGATACTCCTATAGAGAAGGAAATAGCCAATGAACCATTAAATATGGATGATGAAAAATATAAGAGCATGTCCCCATCAGAGCGCTATATTTATTTGATGAAGAATGATGAAACATTTAAAACAATAGTTAAAGCATCAAGAAAAAAGGATTTAATGAGCTTATCGAACTTGTTGTTTATCATAATTTCATTTGTTTGTTCACTCATGCCATATTTGGTATTTACAGGTGTAAATGCACACCATGTTGGTGCTGAAATGATGGTAGCAGAAGGTAAAAATTTCCCTATATATTTTGGTGGACTAGAATTATTCGGATATCATATTTCTACAGAAAATTATGCATTATCGCCAAGTGATAGCTTAAGTGGAATTTTCCCATTTATGATTTTCTTATTTGGATTCTTATTTGAAGCATTATTTGTTTTAATTGCAGTTTTAGGTTCTACAAGAGGATATAAATTAAAACAATATGAAAAGGGCGGAGCTAAGGGATTAATCAAATCTTTAGGTGGTGCTAGAAACTTTATGGGTATTTTGGTTGGCTTATTCCCTGTTTTAGGAATGATTACAACATATATAGTTGCAAGTGACTTGAAATATGAAAGTGGAAAAACATATATTTATGGTGAAATTGCAACCTATCCAGAAGGATTAATTACAGCAATAATTATAAGTGCTATCATTATGGTTATTATGCTTGTTGTTGGAATTATTGCAACAGTAATGTATAAAAAGAAAATTAATAAATATATGCAATAAATGAAATATCACCCTTGGGGTGATTTTCTTTTTTTAATTATTTGCTATATTATGTGGCAGTATGAAAAAGCTTTATTTGTGTTTCCCCATTTTTTAATAAAGGGTAAAAATGATAAAAAATATCCAGGTGAAAAATACCTGGATTTTGTGCTTTATATAAGGAAAAAGTAACCTCAAAATGGTATAATATAAGTGCGACCAAACATCATAGATTCGAAGACTTTTTCCATGGAAAATTATAGCACTTTAAACGATATTTTAAAAGTGTAGGTTATTTGCCTTCAAAAATGCAGGTGAATGAGATTACATAGAAGAGCACTAGATAATCTGGTAGTTTGATTGAAAATGATTTCAAATAATTGAATTTTAGTTCTAAAAATGATAAAATTTTAGCATCTGATGAGTTGTTATCCTCTTGAATAACGTAAGTCCAGTCAGGGATTTTCGTTAGAAAGGGGATTTTTTTATGAGCGAAAATAAAATGGGATCATACCCAATTAATAAAATATTATGGACTATGGGATTACCTATGGTTTTTTCTATGGTGTTACAGGCCCTTTATAATGTTGTAGACACAGTGTTTGTAATCAATATGGGTGAAGAAGAAATTAAAGCAAATTTGGCTTTAACATATGTCTTTCCAATTCAAATATTTATGATTGCAGTAGGTGTTGGAACTGGTATTGGTATAAATGCACTACTTTCTAGAGCATTAGGTGAAGGCGATAAGAAAAAAATTGGATTAACACTTGGTAATGGTATTTTTGTAGGCACAGCGATTTATATTATATTTTTATTATTTGGTTTATTTGCCTCAAAATGGTTTTTATCTATTCAAACAAATGATGTAGAAATAATTAATATTGGAACTGAATATTTGAAAATAGTAACAATTTTATCTTTTGGTGCTGTAGGTTTTAATGTATTTGAAAGATTTTTACAAGCTACAGGTAAAACACAATATTCAACTATAGCCCAAGTTGCAGGAGCAGTAACTAATATTATCTTAGATTATATTTTTATTTATCCATGTAAAATGGGTGTTGCAGGTGCTGCATATGCAACAATCATTGGACAAATTGTTTCATTATTAGTTGCTGTAATATTTCATTATTTCTTTAATAGAGAAATTAAGCACGGAATAAAGGATATGGTTCCTAATAGAAGAATTGTAGGTAGCATTTATAGGGTTGGATGGTCTGCTATGCTAATGCAAGCATTATTATCTATTAATATGTTTGTTATGATAAAAGTTTTTTCAATTAATCAGGACGCTGAAATAATAAATGGCACTTATGGTATATATTATAAAATTCAACAAATAGCTTTATTTTCATGCTTTGGATTGAGTAATACTATAATTTCTTTGTTAGCATTTAATGTGGGATTAGGAAATAAAGAAAGAATAAAAGCGTGTATAAATTGGGGCATTATTGATACAATAATTGTTGCAGGAGTAATTACAATTATATTTGAATTATTCGCTAGTTCTATTGCCAATTTATTTGGATTAACTGCGCAAGGAAATAATAAAGAACAAATAGTATCATTGTGTCAAACATCAATTAGGATTGCTTCAATTGGATATGTTTTCATGGCAATTTCACTTGCAATACAAGGTATTCTTCAAGCGTATAGAAAATCAGTAACCCCTTTATTTATCTCTTTGCTAAGATTAATAATCATCATCGTACCTATCGCTTTAATTTTTATTAACTTTGGAAATGCAAAAGATGTGATTTGGTGGGCATTCCCAATTACAGAAATACTAACTGCCGTTGTTTCATTAATACTATTAAAGTTTACAAAAGAAATAAAGGAGGCATTTCTTTAAAATATTAGAAGAAATATAGCATCAATTTAGAGTCTTATAAGCTCTATTTTGGTGCTTTTTAATTATTTAAGATTTGTACTCGGATATTTTCTTTTATTAGAGACACTTTTCTGGGTAGTAGGGATATTTTTCCTATATTCGGACATTATTCTTTGTTATTTTAAAAATAAATGATAAAATTAAACTAAAGGAGTCGATAATATGAGAGTAATAGTATTAAAGGATGATGTAACATTTTACAAAACAGCTGCCTTTGTAATATATTATGATGGTTGGAATAATTTTCAAAAATAAAGATAAAATTAGAGATTCTATCTCTGCTTTCAATAATGGGGAAGATACTAAGCAAAAGTTTACTTTATTAGAAGAAAAACTAAACAAAAATTAGCACCATTTTTAGTTCAAATAATGTTAGTTATTTGTATCTCAAAATGACATTTAATTAAAAGTAAAATAAATCACTGGTTAAAAACTGTTGTTTAGTGAAAACTATATACATACGTAAAATAACATTATGTGATTGTGGGTTAAAAGGAGGCATTCATGAAGCTTATAGACGAACTATTTAAGAATTATAAATTGAAGAAAGATTCATTAATATCTTATGGTTTTATATTAGATAATAATGTTTATAAATATACTAAGACCATTCATAATGGCTCATTTGAATTAGATTTAATTGTTAAAGATAATATTTTAAATGGAAAGCTAATAGATACTGATTTTAACGATGAATATACACAAATCAATCAGGATGTATCTGGCTCTTTTATTGCTTCTTTAAAAGAAGAATGTGAAGAAATACTACTAGATATTAGAGATAAATGTTTTATTAAAGAATTATATATTTCTAATCAGACAAATAGAATCGATAAATTAATTAAAGATAAATATAATGTAGAAGCAGAATTCTTATGGGATAAATTTCCAGGATTTGGAGTCTATC
>JAILGR010000003.1 GCA_024696565.1 Acholeplasmatales bacterium
AGTAAAAATTCATTACTAAGTCTAATGTTTGAAGCATCGTTTACAATCGTAACATTTATTAAGTTAAAGTCGATATTTTTTTGATTTAATATTGAATCTAATAAATTCTTTATTACAGATTCATCTTCACTATATTGTGGAATTATTATATCTAATAACATAAAATCAACTCCAAACTATAAATATTATATCACAAGCTCTTATAGGCACACAAGAAAAAAGAAAAAGGTGTAGATTATTAAACCTACACCATAAATACCATTTTATTCAATTTTTTCAAAATCAGAAGCACCATGTTTACATAATGGACAAACATAATCATCAGGTAGTTCATCACCTTCATAAACATAGCCACAGACTTTACATACATATCCTTTTTTGCCTTCAGATTCAGGCTTTGGTTTAACATTATTTTGATAATATGTATAAGTCATAGTTTCTATTTTATTAATTACTCTAGCTTCTTCAACTGAACAAATAAACATACCATGAGTATCTAAATCTATATAAGATTCTACTTTTAAAGACATAAAGGAATTAATATATCTTCCTAAGAATACTAAACCATTATCCGATCTAAATACCTCTTGGTTAGCAAATTTATCAACTTCTCTACCACTTTGGAAGCCAAATGTTTTAAAGATATCAAATGGAGCTTCTATAGATAATGTATTAACATTCATCTTACCAGTTTGTTTAATAACATGATGAGAATAATTTTGTTTATTAATAGATACAGCTATACGGTTAGGATTAGATGTTAACTGCATTACAGTATTACCAATCATACCATTATCTTTTTTACCATCATTTGATGTAATAACATATAAGCCATACCCGATATTAAATAAGGCAGTTAAATCGTTTTTATTAGCAGTATCTTTATTTTGAGCTACATATTCAATAGTCATTTCATCTACTAATTTATCCATTTGTTCTAATGTGTCTTGATTAATAGCTGATTTAATATGAACTACATTTTGATAAAAGGATAAATTCTTAGAATTCTCTAACATTTGCTTCATACATTTAGCAGCAAGAGGAGCCCATGTGCCATTTTCCATTAATGCTATTTTTCTATTTTGGAAGTTTCTTTCCGTTAAATGATTAATAAATTCTTTCATAAAAGGATAGATATCCGCATTATATGTAGTAGTTGCTAAAACAATTTTACCAAATTTAAATGCTGCATCTACTGCCTTAGCCATATCACATCTTGCTAAATCATATACTTCAACCTTTGGAGCGCCTTTAGCTTTTAATTTAGCTTCTAACTTTAAAACAGCCTCTTTAGTATGACCATATACTGATGTATAGCATATACAAATACCTTCTTGTTCAACTCTATATGATGACCAAATATCATATAAATTCAAATAATATTCTAAATTGGAATTTAATACTGGTCCATGTAATGGACATATCATTTGAATATCTAAATTAGCCGCTTTCTTTAATAAAGCTTGAACCTGAACACCATATTTACCAACAATACCAATATAGTATCTTCTTGCTTCATCTACCCAATCTTCAGTTACATCTAATGCCCCAAACTTTCCAAAGCCATCCGCACTAAACAATACTTTATCATAATCATCATAAGTAACCATTACTTCTGGCCAGTGAACCATAGGAGCGGCAACAAAATGTAATGTATGCTTACCAAGTGGTAATTGGTTACCTTCTGCAATAACAATTTGTCTATCAGAAAAATCAGTACCAAAAAAGTTTTGCATCATAGAAAAAGCTTTAGCTGATGATACTATTAAAGTATTTTTATATAAATTCATAAAATTTAAAATATTTGCGGAATGGTCTGGCTCCATATGTTGAATAACTAAATAATCAGGTTCTTTTTTTCCTAATAAACTAGCCAAATTATCTAACCATTCATGAGTAAAATTTTTATCAACAGTATCCATTACACATATCTTTTCATCCATAATGACATAAGAATTATAACTCATACCATTTTTAACTTTATATTGACCTTCAAATAAATCTATTTTATGGTCATTAACTCCAACATATTTAATATCATTAGTAATATACATAAAAAGCCTCCTTTAATCGTTCTACTTGATTAATTATAACATACTTTCATTAATTAAACATTATAATTAAAGAAAAAAGCACCAATTGGTGCATTTTATCATTTAATCCAAAAGACTCTATTATCTTTAATTATCTTTTCTTTTGCTCCTTTTTCTAATGAATAACCTAAAGCTACATGACCTACTCCCTCATATTCATCTAAGTCAAGCTTAATAGATTTTAAAATTTCTTTTCCTTCATTAGATTCTAATTCTTCTTTAGCTCTATGTATCCAACAAGAACCAAGACCTTGATTTGTTGCCTCAATCATCATATTTTCAATCATACAAGCACCATCATATGGACTATTTCGCCATTTTTTCACTGCCACAAGTAAAATAACAGGTGCACCATAAAAAGGATCAATTCCTTCATTATTCATGATCTTAGCATTTAAAGTAGATATTTTATCTCTTACTTCTTTATTAGTAATAGCAACAATAATCCCATACTGATATCCCATGCCACTAGCTGCATGTAATCCTGCATTAATCACTTCATTGATTTTTTCTTCTTCTGGCATTTTACTATCATAATTTCTACAACTTCTCCTTAGTTCTAGTTCTTTTAACATAAAACTTCCTCCTTTAAATATAATTATACTTTAGTTAGAAAAAGAAAAAAAGATGACTTATTTATAAAATTTTACAACAATAAAAACATAAAAGGAAGTTGTAAATATGAAATATAATTTAATAAAATTTGAAGATGGAGATTTTAGTATAGATGTTAATGTATCACCAGATGAAGATACAATATGGTTAACACAAGAACAAATCGCCAAACTATATGATAGAGACATTTCAGTTATTTCAAGACATATCAAAAATATTTTAAATGAAAATGAATGTGATGAAAGCAATGTGCGAAAAACGCACTTTCCTTTTTCTGATAAACCTATTACAATTTATGATTTAAATATAATTTTATGTTGGTTATAGAGTGAAATCTATAAGAGGCAATCAATTTAGAAAATAGGCTAAAGAAATGATATTAGAAAAAAGAAAAAAGGCTTGATGAAATCATCAAACCTGTCTTTTTAAAATGGTGCCCGAAACAGGACTTGAACCTGCACGCTCGTCGCAATAGATTCTAAGTCTATCGTGTCTGCCAATTCCACCATTCGGGCATTTTTACTTACTACAGTTTTCTAACTGCAATAAGTATTATACATAAAGGATATTTAATTGTCAAGAAAAAAAGAAACAGTTTTTAATCATTATTTTTTAACGATTTCACCATATATTTTGCCATCTTTAATTAGAGTTATTTTAATATCAATAACCTTTGAAATTAATTCTTCTTGATATGGTAAAACAACCTGTAAAAAGTTAGAAGTATGGCCCATCATTTGATTATTAGTTGTCTTTTGTTCAGGGATAAAATCTAATACCTTTCCAATAAATTTATTAGCATATTCTAATTCTAATTCATTAGATAATTCAATTAATCTTTTGGCTCTATCTTTTTTATCAAAGTCATTAACTTGAGGCATTAAAGCTGCCTTAGTTCCTTTTCTAACTGAATATGGGAAAACATGTAACTTAGATAATTTTAATTCTTTACATAAATTATATGTTTCTAAAAATTCTTTTTCCGTTTCATATGGGAATCCAACAATTACATCTGTAGTAATAGATATATCAGGTCTAGCACTTCTTATAGCTTTTACTTTTTCTATATAATCATTAACATTATATTTTCTTTCCATTTTGGATAAAACTAAATCAGACCCAGCCTGAAGTGGTAGGTGTAAATGGTTTGCTAAAACCTTATTTTCTTTCATAAGATTAATAAATTTATCATCTACTTCATTCATTTCAATAGATGAAACACGTAATCTTTTTAAGCCTTTTACTTCTTTTAATATTTCTTCTACTAAATCAGAAAATTTAGTATCTCCATCTTTATATCTACCTGTATGAATTCCAGCAAGTACTACTTCTTTATAACCATTATTAGTAATTCTTTTTAATTCTTCAATAACTTCATCCTTAGGTTTAGATCTAACAGGTCCTCTAGCATAAGGAATAATACAATAAGTACAGAAGTTTTCACAACCATCCTCTATTTTAACAAAAGCTCTTGTATGATCATAAGTAGTAACACCTAGTTTTTCAAACTCTTGAGTTTCTAAGATATTTAAAATATCAATAGTTTTTTCTTTATGAGGATTATTTAACTTTTCAATTATTAAATCAACTGCCTTTTTCTTATTACCATTACCTATTAAAATATCTACACCATCAATATCTTTAGCATCAGAATTAGTTTGGATGAAACAACCCATTGCACAGATAATAGCATTAGGGTTTAACTTGATACATTTATGAATCATCTTTCTAGATTTAGCATCAGCCATATTAGTTACACTACATGTATTGATAATAAAAACATCACAATCACTTGATGGTTCTACAACTAAAAAGCCATTTTCAATTAATAAATTTTTTAAGGCATTTGATTCATATATATTTACTTTACAGCCTAAAGTTATAAAACCAACACGTTTCATTTTTTTAACTCCATTTCATAGCTTATTGAAGATAATACATAAAATACTGCCGTTTCAGTTCTTAAAATTCTTTTACCTAAAGCGCATGGTATAAACCCTTTATTTAATAAATAATCTAATTCAGAATCATCAATTCCACCCTCAGGACCAATTAAAACACATACATTTTGGCCTTGTTTTAAATTTGATACAATATTCTTAAAATTAGTTAATTCACCATTTTTAGCATTTTCTTCATAGCATAATATTTTTACATCATATGATGAAAAATCAATATTTTTTAAATAGCTTATTTCATCAATAGTAGGTATTTTAGATCTAAAAGATTGTTCTGCAGCCTCTTTAGCTATTTTCTTAAATCTTTCTAGCTTAGAATCAATCTTTTTTTCTTCTAGTTTAACAACACTTCTTTTCATGAAGGTTGGAACTATTTTAGATGCCCCAAGTTCTGTAGCATGCTTAATTATTTCTTCCATTTTATCAGATTTTGGATATCCTTGATAAATAGATACAAAAACCGGCAATTCCATATCACCGGCTTTTTCTTCTAAAATTTCAAATGATACCTCATCTTTAGTTATGTTCTTTACTTTAGCTAAATAATTCTTTTCTAAGTCAGATACCATAATAGTTTCCCCGCCTCTAAATCTTAAGACAGTTGCTATTTGATATGCATCACTACCTTTAATCTTATTAGCTAATAGGTCTTCTTTACTGATGAAGTATTTTTGCATATTATTGTTCCTTATATTTTTGATATTTGATATGTGCTAATACCATCAATATAGTTGCAATCACACTAGAACCAATTAAAGCTCCAGAATAGAAGAATATAACAGTAATAGCATAAACTGAATCTCCATTTGGATTAACTGCAGCTGATGTAACATAAATCAATGAAAATACAAATGATAATAATGTGAAAAATAATAAAGCAAAATATGCAATATGAGCACCAATATAGAATGCTTTGACAGAACCATTTAAATTTTTATGTGCGGCATTAATTAACATTTGATAAGTTTCTTCATCAACAGCATCAGTAATAATACAATCATATGCATATGGTGCCATTTCTTTTTTATTTTCTAAATCCGCCTTATCAGCTTCAACTAATGGACAAATAAATACTAACTCCATAGTATCTAAATCTTGGTATAAATCATATAAGCCTTTATATTTTCTACCTTCAATTTTAATATATTTTCTAAAATCAACTTCAGTTAATTCTTTTTGTTCAAAACAACCAAATTTAACTAAATTAACTGCCTTTTCATAAGCTTGTCTATTATTTTCAGCTAATAAAAGTTTTTGATATTCTTTTAATTTCTTTTCATTTGGTTTTTCAAAAGAATCCTTTTCAACTTCTTCTAACTCCTCAACCTTTAATTGTTCCATAAAGGCACCTCCTATTTAAACTATTGATATTATACAACATAAACATTACTCAATTCAAGAAAAAAGTCCAGTCATAGACTGGATTTCATTCTTATTTAAATAGACTCTTAAATTTTTCCCATGGAGATTTCTTTTCTTGTTTTTCTAAAACAGAAAGTTTAGATATTAATTCACTTTCTTCTTTAGAAAGATTTGTTGGAACTACAATATTACAAATAACATATTGATCTCCTCTAGATGAACCACCCTTAGGATTCTTTGTTCCACGGCCTCTTAAACGAAGCTTAGCTCCATATTGAGTACCAGCAGGAATCTTTACTGATACATTACCATCTATTGTAGGAACTTCAATAGTATCACCTAAAGCGGCTTGTGAATATGAAATAGGAATCTCTAAATAAATATCTTGACCATCACGTCTAAATTGAGGATGCTCTTGAGCATTTATTTTTAAATATAGATCACCATTAGGACCACCATTAAAGCCAGCTTGACCGGCACCTGCAACACGAATAGTCATGCCAGATAAAATACCTGCAGGGATATTTACATCAACATCCTTAGTTCTTCTTACTCTACCCTTACCAGCACAATCAGGACACTTTTTAGTAATAATTTTACCACGACCATTACAATCAGGACAACCAGTTTCAACATTAGTATAACCAAAGATAGTTTGTTGACGAACTAAAATACGACCACGACCTCCACACTTTGGACATGTTTTAATGTCACTTTTAGAAGCCGCACCACTACCACCACAAGTCATACAATCATCATCTACTGTTACACGGATACGCTTTGTACAACCAAAGACTGCCTCTTCAAATGTAATATTTAAAGTTTTTTCTACATCAGCACCTTGGCTTGGGCCATTAGATTGTCTTCTACCACCACCAAAGAATTGGTTAATGATATCTTCAAATCCACCAAAGCCGCCAAATCCACCAAAGCCTGCGCCACCACCGGCACCACCAAAGCCTTGAGTTGGATCTTCAAAGCCATATTGATCATATCTTGCCTTCTTTTGAGGATCAGATAATGTTTCATATGCTTCATTAATCTCTTTAAATTTTTCTTCTGCGCCTGGTTCTTTATTTAAATCTGGGTGATATTTTTTTGCAAGAGAACGATAAGCCTTTTTAATCTCATCATCAGATGCACCTTTTTGTAATCCTAATACTTCATAGTAGTCACGTTTTGCTGCCATAACTACACCTCCTACATACGATAAATGAAGGGCAAGATGCCCTTCATATTAATTTTAAAATTATTGAACGTCAGAGAAATCTGCGTCTACTGTGCCATTTCCTGAAGCTCCACCTTGGCCATTATTAGTATTGCCTTGGTTTTGTTGATATGCCTTAACAGCAATATCTTGAGCAACCTTTTCAAGTTTCTCTTTCTTTTCCTTAACTAAAGCCATATCCTTAGATTCAATAGCTTTCTCTAATTCAGCACATAATGCTTCAGCATCAGCCTTTTCTTGAGGATCAACATTTTGTAAATCATTTAATGCTTTCTTAGTTTGGAAAATTAATTGGTTAGCTTCATTTAATAAGTCAGCTTCTTCCTTACGCTTCTTATCTGCATCAGCATTCTCTTCAGCTTCCTTAACCATACGGTTGATTTCTTCTTCAGATAATCCTGAACCAGATTGAATAGTAATCTTTTGTTCCTTACCAGTACCTAAGTTCTTTGCAGAAACATTAACGATACCATTTGCATCAATATCGAACTTAACTTCGATTTGAGGAACACCACGTGGTGCAGCAGGAATATCTGCTAATTGGAATCTACCTAATGTCTTGTTATCAGCTGCCATTGGACGTTCACCTTGTAATACATGAATGTCTACTGCTGGTTGATTATCTGCAGCAGTTGAGAATACTTGGCTCTTTGAACAAGGAATTGTAGTATTTCTTTGAATCATTACTGTGAATACACCACCTAATGTTTCAATACCAAGTGATAATGGAGTAACATCTAGTAATAATACATCCTTAACATCACCAGTTAATACACCACCTTGAATTGCAGCACCCATAGCTACTACTTCATCAGGGTTAACACTCTTATTAGGTTCTTTACCTAATTCTTTCTTAACTAATTCTTGAACAGCAGGAATACGAGTTGAACCACCTACTAATAATACTTGGTCTAAGTCCTTTGGAGTTAACTTAGCATCCTTTAATGCTCTTCTAACTGGGCCTAAGCATCTTTCAACTAAATGACGAGTTAAATCATCAAATTTAGCACGAGATAATGTCTTATTTAAGTGAAGTGGTCCAGAAGTTGGAGACATAGAAATGAATGGTAATGAAATCTCTACTGATGTAACACCAGATAGATCCTTCTTTGCCTTTTCTGCAGCATCCTTTAAACGTTGAAGTGCCATCTTATCATTAGATAAGTCAACACCAGATTCCTTCTTGAATTCATCAACTAACCAATCCATGATAACTTTATCGAAGTCATCACCACCAAGTACATTATCACCTGCAGTAGATAATACTTCAAATGTACCATCGGCTAAAGATAGAATAGAAACATCGAATGTACCACCACCAAGGTCGAATACTAATACTGTTTGTTCCTTTTCAGTCTTATCAATACCATATGCTAATGCTGCAGCTGTTGGTTCATTAATAATACGTAATACATCTAAACCAGCAATCTTACCAGCATCCTTAGTTGCTTGACGTTGTGCGTCATTGAAGTATGCAGGAACTGTAATAACTGCCTTATCAACAGTTTCACCTAAATAAGCTTCTGCAGTCTTCTTTAAGTTTTGTAAAATCATAGCTGAAATTTCTTGTGGTGTATATTTCTTACCTTCAATATCAACACGATAAGCATTATCGCCCATGTGTCTTTTAATTGAAGCTACTGTATTCATATTTGTAATAGCTTGACGCTTTGCGATATCACCAACTTGAATTTCGCCATTTTTGAATGAAACAACAGATGGAGTAGTTCTTACACCTTCTGCGTTAGGAATAACTTTAGCTTCTCCAGCTTCCATAACAGATACACATGAATTTGTTGTACCTAAATCAATACCAATTACTTTATTTGATGCCATAATAATAACCTCTTTCCTTTATTCTTTATTTTCAATTACATCTTCATTAACTTCTTTTTTTACTTCTGGCTTTTTATTAACCACTACCATTGCAGTTCTAAGCACACGGTCTTTATACATATAACCTGCTTGCTTAACTTCTAATACAACATTATCAGCTTTATCTTCTTCATATCTTGTATCAACAACCTGCATAATCTTAGGGTCAAATTCATCTAAAGCCTTACAATTAATTGGGCCTAAGCCCTCAGCCTTTAAGATATCAACTAATTGATTAGTAATCATTTGAAAACCAATTACATAGTTTTGAACCTCTGGACTTTGAGTTGGCATATTAATAATCATATTAAGCATATCAACAGGTCCGATTAATTCACCTACAACCTTTTGAGATGCATATTTACGATCAGTAATTTGCTCTTGCTTAATTCTCTTTTTAGTATTTTCAAGTTCAGCATAAGCTTTTAAATATTCATTCTTTAATTCAGCATACTTTTCTTCTAATTCTTTATTCTTAGCTTCTAGTTTTGCTATTTCTTCTTTATGCTTATCCTTTTTTTCTTTTTTGTTTTCTTTTTTCTCTACTTTTTCAGAAGTACTATTTTCTTCTTTCACTTCTTCTTCAGTAGCAGTTTCTTTAATCTCTTCCTCTTGCATCTAATCACTACCTTTTATCCAATTTTTTCATACTATATGCCACATATTCAAGTAAAGGAATAGTAGCACGATAATTCATACGAGTAGGTCCTACTAATAAAATAGTTCCATTCTCATTATCATTAATTGCATACGGAATTGTAATGATTGAACACTCTTCAAGTCCGCTACAAAGATTTTCTGAACCAATGTGAATCTTAATTCCTGAAATCTCTTGAGAACCAAAACTCTTTGTAACCTCTTCATTAATAGCTTTAATTACTTTTTGAATAACTTCTCTATCTTGGAATTCAGGTTGACTAAATAGTTTTGATAAACCAGCGTCATAAGTTTCACCTTTTAAGAATTTTTCAAATGATTTAATCATGAAGTTTAAAATATCATCTTGGAAATCAACCATTTGTCTAATTCTAGGCTTAGCAGCCTCTTTAGATAATACATCTCTTATTTCATAAATGCTTCTACCATACATGGCATTATCAAACATTGAAATAATACGCATTAAATCATCCATTTTATATCCATCAGGAATATAAATCTTTTGGCTTTGAACAGTACCAATTGATGTAACTATTAATAAAACAGCTTCATTATGCTCCTCTAGAGGAACTATTTCCATTTTTAATACTCTAGCTAAATCACTTGATGTACCAATAATAGCTGTATAATAGCCTGTTAATTCACTTAAGAAATTAGTTAGCTTCTTAATAGCTTCTTCTTTAGATAACATTTTATTATCTAAGATTTCATCTACATATTTAAAATATTCAGATACATATTCATCTCTTATTACTAAATGATCAACATAATATCTATAACCAATTTCTGAAGGAATTCTACCTGAGGATGTATGGGTCTTTTTTAAATAGCCTATTTCCTCAAGGTGCTGCATCTCATAACGAATGGTCGCACTAGAGTATGTTAAATAAGGCTTTTCAGTTAAAGACTTAGAACCAACTGGTTCATTTGATGTAACATATTCCTCAATAATTGCTTTCAAAATTAGTTTTTGGCGATCCGTTAACACTATGCATCACTCCTTTGCACTCTCATCATCCAAGTGCAATTACATTATAAAACTATCTTTTGGCACTGTCAACAAAAAAGTGCCAAAAAGTAAAAA
>JAILGR010000018.1 GCA_024696565.1 Acholeplasmatales bacterium
TACCCTTTTAATATAATCTCCTAAATGAGATAATAAATTCTCT
Source organism: Acholeplasmatales bacterium (assembly GCA_024696565.1). Taxonomy (GTDB): domain Bacteria; phylum Bacillota_I; class Bacilli_A; order Acholeplasmatales; family Anaeroplasmataceae; genus Anaeroplasma. Next base: position 44 of record JAILGR010000018.1, read on the forward strand.
TCAATAAAAATTGAATATGAGTTCTTAGATAAATTAACTTTTAATTCCTTCATTATTTTTCCATCTCTTTTCTAATTTTTGTTGAAGATTTAAATAATTTACATAAAGCTTCCTTATCTTCTCTATATAAAGCCATTTTTAATAAATTCAATTCAAATTCAAAAGAGGCTATATGCTCTAATAAATAACTTCTATTCTCTAAAAATAATTCACTCCATAATGAATCATTAATCATCGCAATTCTAGTTAAATCTCTATATGAATCACCAATATAATATTTAGTATCATCATCATGATCTGAATTAACTAAAGATACCGCAATAGCATGAGTTAATTGTGATGTAAAGCCAATCATCCTATTATGTTTTTGAATATCCATTACTGAAATATTAGAAAAGCCCAAATCAACACCAATATGTTTTAGTGTATCAATAGCGAAATCCTCTACTCCTTCAGTTGGGGTAATCAAAAAATTGGCACCACCAAAAACACATTCTGTAGAATATCTAATACCAACTTTCTCTCTACCTGCCATTGGATGATGTGAACAGTATGTCGCTGGTTTAGACAATTTATAAGCTTCACTAACAAAACTACTTTTTACACCGCAAATATCTGTAATGACTTGCCCTTCATGAAATAAATCTTTATATTTTTCAACAAATGATAAAATTGCTTGAGGATATATTGCTAAAACAATCAAATCAGCTTCTTTAATAAAATCCTCAGGATTAACTGAACCATTTGTAATAAACTTTTTTTCTAAGGCATAATCGATTGCATCTATATCTAAATCAGAACCATATACAGTATAGCCCTTATTAGATAAGCGATAAGCATATGCTCCACCCATTAAACCTAATCCAACAATTAATACTTTCATAAAAAACTTCCTATCTTGTAATATTTTATATTACATATCGTGTTAAATTTTAACATATATTCAAGTCTTATTCAACAATTCAATTTTTTATTCAAAAAATAAGCCAAAATGGCTTATTTGTTCTTTAAAATATAACCAAAGCCACAACAATTAATTCCATACTTTAAAACAAATGATGGAGAAACTATTATCATCTTTGGCTTTTTCATTTTAGGGAATAAACTAATTAATACCTTTTTAAATAAATCCACATATTTTGAATCATTATTCGCACAAACAATAAAAGGTAATACTTCCTTATCTTTTATTTCTTCTTTATATTTTTCTATAAAAGGCTCGATAGTCTTTTGTTTAGGCTTTAAACGATTACTTATAACGTTATTAGATTTAATTGTATAAAAATAAGATCCATCATCAGTAATATTATAAAGTTCTTCTAAATAAGTATATCTTTCTATTGTAGATAATTGTTCTTTAAGCGGAGAATACAAATATATGGCATTATTAGTATCTGTAAATTCTAACATTTTTAATACTTCTTCCATCGTATGACCCTTTTTAAACATTGAAATTGATTCTTGAGCCATATAGAATACTGGATAAGATTCTGATTTCACAATATATATTTTATAAGTAACCTTTTTTTCCTCTAAATAATTTGAAATAATAGGTTCAAAATGAGCCATATGGTTTTCAGGAATCAAAAATAAGAAATTATCTATGTTATCATCTAGTGCTTCTTGTAAATACTTTTCTACAGTATCTTTATTACATAATCTAATTTGTGGCTTGGCGTTTTCATCTAGTTTAATTCTATCAATGAAAGATTCAAAATCCATTTCAGTAACATCTTTATAAACCTCAACATTAGAAAAAGCTAATTCATCAAATAGAATTCCTAAAGTTTGACTAGAAGTATCTTCAACACCACAAGCACTAGATACAAAAACCTTACTCTTCATTTAGTCTAGCCTCCCTTAACATTTTAATCTCATTTCTATAACCTAATAGATCATTAGGTGTTTCTAAATAGAATGGTAAATCTTTTAATAATGGATGATTAATAATTCTAACTATTGCATCAAAACCAATAGTTCCATTACCTATTTTTTCATGTCTATCCTTTTTTGAATTATATTCAACCATTGAATCATTTAAATGAATAGCTTTTAAATAATTAAGGCCTACTTTATCATCAAATTCTTTTAATACATCATCCAAATTATTAACTATATCATACCCAGCAGAATATAAATGACATGTGTCAAAACAAACACCTATATGTTCTTTATATTTAACACCATTAATAATTTCTTTTATTTCATCAAAAGAAATACCAATTTCAGTTCCTTTACCACTCATAGTCTCAAGTAAAATAGTTGTCTTCATAGTAGGGCTCATCACCTTATTTAACACATCAATAACAAGCTTTATACCATAATCTCTATCTAATTTACCAACAGAACCAGGATGAAAATTATATAAAGGATTAGGAAAATTTTCTAATCTTTTCAAATCTTCTTCAAAGCAAATCCTAGCAAAATCTCTAACATTTTCTTTTTCCGATGCCGGATTCAATGTATATGGGGCATGACATAATATTAATTCAATATTATTTTCTTTAGCTAATTTAATATAAGAATCAAAATCAGCTTGATCCCATAATCTAGCTTGTCCACCTTGGGGATTTCTTGAAAAATATTGAAATGTATTAGCATTGATTTCTAAAGCATCTTTTAATGCTTTAGTAAATCCATCCTTTATCGATAAATGACATCCTATTTTCATATATAAAACCTCTCTCTTTATTATAAATAAATAAAGAGAAAAAAACAACAAAAAAGCCACATCGTATTTATGTGGCTAATTCATTATTACTTTACTTCTGTAATTTCTAACTTCTTATCAACAACAGTTAATACTGTATCACCAGCAGCTAATTCTAATACTTCTACAGCCTTCTTGTAAGCATCTTCTAACTTACCAACTACAGCTTGAATACCGAATAATACTGAACATGTTCTTGCATCTGCAGCATTAGCACAAGCAAAGAATACATCAGTAGCAGGACGGTATTGAGAAATAGCTAATGCTAATTCAATGTCTCCTTCAGCAACAGTAGCAGGTACTTCGAAAGTATTTGCTAATGTAGCAACAGCTAAACCTAAAGCATCAGCTTCAGTCTTTTCTTCTTTAGCATCAACAACATTTTGAATCATTAATTCATGATCAATTGAATCTTCAGCCTTTTCATCAATCTTAGCCATATAAGATACAGCTTCGAATGGATAATCACCTTGAGCAGATTCACCTGATAACATTGTAGCAGATGTACCATCTAATACAGCATTATGAACGTCAGAAACTTCTGCACGAGTAGGACGTGGATTTTGTTGCATAGAATCTAACATTTGAGTTGCAGTAATAACAATCTTACCTGTAGATTGAGCAAGATAAATCATATCCTTTTGAATTTGAGGTAAATCCCAAGCATCAACGTCAACACCTAAGTCACCACGAGCAACCATTACACCATCAGATAATGCAACAATTTCAGCCATGTTAGAAACACCTTCTTGGTTTTCAATCTTAGAAATAACCTTAATATGAGTGTTACCCTTAGCTGCTAAGATTTCTCTAATTTGACGAATATCATCAGGACGTCTTACGAATGAAGCAAAGATGAAATCTAAGTCTTGATCACAAGCAAATTCCATATCAGCCTTATCCTTAGGAGAAACATAAGGCATATTTAAGATAACGCCAGGAACATTACAGTTTCTCTTGTTCTTAATCTTTCTATCGTTTTGTGCTTCACATACTAATTCATGGTTAGCAGCATCTTTTTCTAATACCTTTAATGTTAAGTTACCGTCTTCAACTAAGATTCTACCACCAACTGAGATATCATCATATAAACCAGCATAAGAAATAGCAATCTTATCCTTGTTTCCTAAATATGAATAATCCATTGTTACACGGATAATATCACCTTTATGTAGCATAACTGGTTCATCATTTTGTAAATAACCTGTTCTAATTTCAGGACCCTTAGTATCTAAGGCAATACCAGTGAACCAACCATGTTCCTTATTTAATTCTTTTACGTTCTTAATACGGAATCCTTGCTCTTCATAATCACCATGAGAGAAATTCATACGCATTACATTCATTCCTGCAACGCCGATTAACTTCTCTAGAGTCTCTTTCTTCTCAGAAGCAGGACCAATTGTACAAACAACCTTTGTCTTTTTCATTTTTTCTTCTCCTTAAATTATTTTAATTTTTGAACTAAGTTGTGCAACTCCTCACTTGGAACATTTTTCATTTCCAAAGCTTTTTCAATAGGTGTATTATGGAGTTCATTATCAATAACACCTACGCAAACTCCTGATACGCCTTGCTTTAAAAGGTCTACCGCATAAGCACCAAGTCTAGCTGCTAATAAACGGTCTTCAGGTGTAGGAGTTCCACCACGCTGAACATATCCTAAAACAGTAGCACGACATTCATAACCAGAATAATCTTCTACTTCTTTAGCTAATTGATATACGTCTGTCATATTCTCGGATATAACGACGATGGCATGACGACGGCCTGCTAAACGATTTTCTTTTAAATCTTTTAATAGCTTTTCTTTATCTAGACCAGTCTCATTTGTAAATATATATTCTGCACCAGTACAAATACCAGAATATAGAGCCAAATCACCACAATGTCTTCCCATTACTTCAATAATAGAACATCTTTGGTGTGATGATGATGTATCTTTTAATTTATCGATTGCATCACAAGCTGTGTTTAATGCAGTTGAAAAACCAATAGTAAAATCTGTTGAAGCAATATCATTATCAATTGTACCAGGAATACCAATAGTTTTGATTCCCATTTCATGTAGGCGAAGTGCACCAGCATAAGTACCATCTCCACCAATACAAATTAAGGCTTCAATATCATTTTTTTGTAGTTGCTTAACTGCAAGAGCTCTAACCGCTTCATATTTAAACTCAGGTAATCTTGCAGTACCTAAAATAGTACCACCACGGCTTAAAATTTCTGAAACATCAGATCTAGAGAACTCTTTAAATCTTCCTTCAACTAGACCACGGTATCCATCAGAAATACCAAAAACCTTATCACCATTAGCTAAGGCAGCACGAACAACTGCACGAATAGCAGCATTCATACCTGGAGCATCTCCTCCAGAGGTTAATACACCAATTCTCATAAATTCAACTCCTATGAAAATATTTACTACCACATAGCATTATATCACAATTTTGTCACCCTTCAATATTTTTTTATCCACTTTTATATAAAACACTATTATTCTTAATACAAAGTATTAAAAAAAATAAGAAGTCAATTCACTTTAAGAAAATTGACTTCTATTTTTTATTCTAAATTATTATTAACATATTCGATTAATTCATTACTTAAGCTTAGGAATATCTCTGTCATTTTAGGATCAAACTGTATTCCTGCTAAACTCTTAATTTCATTAAGGGCATCTTCTGGTTTAATAGCTGGCTTATAAACTCTTTTTTGCGTTAAAGCATCAAATACATCAGCTAATGCCATAATTCTTGCAGATAAAGGAATTTCTTCTGCCTTTAATCCATCAGGATATCCACTACCATCCCACTTTTCGTGATGATATTTTGCGATATCAAAAGCTACCTCAAAAAAAGCATCATCATCTAAGTTTCTAAATATACTTTGAATCATCTCACCACCCTTTGTAGTGTGAACCTTCATTAAATCAAACTCTTCTTTAGTTAACTTACCTGGCTTTAATAAAATAGTATCACTAACAGCAATTTTACCAACATCGTGTAAAGGAGCTGCATTTTCAATTTGATCAATAAGCTTATCCGTTAAAACATCTTTATATTCATCATATTTTGCCATTTCCCTAGATAGCATTTTAACGTATTCTTTAGTTCTTATGATATGCTTACCAGTTTCTAAATCTCTTGTTTCAATAACTGAAGCTAAATCTTCAATAACGTGTAATTGCATATCATTTCTTTTTTCCATTTCTTCTTGAACTCTACTAGACAATTCAACTTGCTCATCTAGCATTTGGCTATCTCTTTTGGTAATTCCTGCAACTATTAAATCAATTGCTGTAATCTCTAATATTCTAGGAATTACATAATGTGTTAATACATCAACCATTCTAATAGGCGTAGCAAGCTCAACCCTCTTCGCAAATGACATAGCTTCTTCACCTTCAACCAAAGCCTTAAGTAAATTCTTATCTGGAATTCCAAAGAAAAAACTACCATAAATTGTAATAGGAACAGTAAGCACAGTTACAATTAAAACTATGATAAACATTCTTTTACTTTTTTTATACTGAGCCCCAAGTACAACAGGTATAATTAACACTAATACAGCATGAAAAGATAATAGAATACTAATTATAGTAATTCCAGTAAATGCACATACTAACACCAATACTTTAAAATGTTTATTATAAATAATTGGTTTTTCTTTTTTCAATACTTTATCATGAAGATAATATACTATAAAAGGTAACATAAATAAGAAAAAGTCAGAAATTGTACTAATTCTTGTTAAAGTAGCATCTAATGTAAATAATCCTACTTCCATTAATATTTCTGCAATAACTGCAATTAATGTACAAATAATCAAAGCTCTTATATTAAATAGATTTGCTTTTGATTCAGATTCCATAAGCAAATTGCTTTTCATTTTTTCTCTATCAATCACAAAACCACAACCTTCCTAGTAATTTATTATAACATTTTATAAATACAACAATAAAGAAGATAAATTGAAAAAAACTATAAAAAAGGCTATAATTGAAGAAAATTTTTAAGAAAGAAGGCTAATTATGGAAAACATTAATGAAAAAGTAACAGAAAAAGAAACCATTCATCAACCATTTAGTTATACAGCGCAACATCTTTTAGAATTAATTATCAATGATATAGCTGCAATAGTTGGAATGGTATTAATCGTAATTGGTTCAATATATTTTGGAATCCAAATAAAAATTCTTCATGAAGACTTAATGACTGACACAAATATAGGAATACTTATAACAATCCTTATACTAGTATCAATTTCATTTATAATAGGTATAATTGCTTCTTTGAAAGGAAAAAGAAATCTAGCAATCGTTAATGAACACTTTGCAATGCTATGGAAGTATCAAAAAAGAACTATAATTGTTGGGGCAGCAAGTAGCATAACAAGCACTATAGCAGGTGATTCAGTTGTTAGTGATGTTGTAGAAACCGCTAATGATGTTTATCAAACATATGCTGCTTTTAAAATGTTATATGCATTAATTAGAGGTGTATCAACAGAGGTTAATAGAGCTATAAAAGTCACTGACGAATATATTATTACTAGAAAAAACAAAGTATTCGTTACCCTATTAAAAATTTCTTATATTGCATCTTTTGCATTCACTATTATATTAGTTATTGCTGCAATTGCAGTCATTACAACCTCCACAAACGATGAATCAATATGGAGTGGGGTAGGTAATGGAATCATTATTTTTGGTATAGCAATAGGATTAATTATTCCTCATAATATCATTGAAATGCTTTATTTTCGTTTTGCAAGAAATGTATTAAACAATGCTGATTAAAATATATTGTTTCCATCAAAAAAGAGAACTAGTCGACTAGTTCTCTTTTCTTTTTTACTTATTGTATGTACCCTTTTCTAATGCAAGAGTAATTGTAGTTCTATCACAAACCTCAGCTGGTCCAAAGTATTGGATAGCACCTGGATATGTATATGCTGTTTCAACAGCCCATTCAGCTCTATGAGCTTCGAAATACTTGAATGGTGCACCATCAAGTTCAACTAATGCTTTCTTAATAACTGGCTTATCTTCACCATGACGACGTTCCATATTCATCATCTTTGTAATAGGCATACCACCAGCAACCCATTCAGATGCAGGCTTAGATAAGTTAGATACCTTAGATAAGTAACCATTGAAGCCATATTGAATTAACATGAAGGCATTATAACCTAAAGAATAACAATAATCTGCATCAAAGTTAGATGGGAATGCACATCTTCCTTCATAACCAAAGAAATGATGTAATGCATTAAACTTACCATTGTAAGTACCATTTTTCTTTCTATTAGCTAATTCAGCCTTAACTAAAGCACTGAATAATTTCTCAGATTCAATTAATGAAACTTGAACGTTACCATGAGGGTCTCTTTCTAAGAATAATTGTTGTTGAATTGCATTAGGTAAAATATCAAATACAGCAAATGAAGCAGGAGTTAAACCCTTCTTAATGAATTCATACTTTTCAGCCCAAGTACCTAAGTTATTGAATGCTTCTGCCTTAGAACCAGCTAATAATTCATTGATTTCTGCAATTAATACAGAAAATTCAGGAACGAATTCAACTACACCTTCAGGAATGATTGCAACACCGAAGTTCATACCCTTAGCAGCTCTTGCAGCTACAGAGTCAGCAATATAATTTGCGATTTGAGATAAGCTCATCTTCTTTGCAGCAACCTCTTCAGAAATTAAACAAATATTAGGTTGAGTTTCAAGAGCAGCTTCAAGTGCAACGTGAGATGCAGATCTACCCATAACCTTAACGAAATGCCAATACTTCTTTGCAGAGTTTGCATCACGTTCAATATTACCAATTACTTCACTATAAGTCTTAGTAGCAGTATCGAAACCGAATGAACATTCAATATCTTCATTCTTTAAGTCACCATCAATTGTCTTAGGGCAACCAATAACTTGAACACCAGCATTGTTAGCTGCGAAATATTCAGCTAATACCGCAGCATTTGTATTAGAGTCATCACCACCGATAATTACGATAGCTGTAATACCATGCTTCTTGCATACTTCAGCAGCAACAGCAAATTGCTCCTTAGTTTCAAGTTTTGTTCTACCAGAACCAATAATATCAAAACCACCAGTGTTTCTATATTGGTTAATATATTCATCATCAAAAACTAAATAATCATCATCTAATAATCCAGAAGGACCATTCTTAAATCCATATAACACATTGTCAGGGTTAGTTGCTTTTAAAGCATCATATAAACCACATACAACATTGTGTCCACCAGGTGCTTGACCACCAGATAGAATTACACCTACAACTTGCTTTTTAGCAGCTGAAGTGTTCTTTCCCTTTTCAAAAGTAATTTCTTTTTTACCATATGTGTTAGGGAATAATGCAGCAATCTTTTCTTGGTCAGCAACACTTTGTGTAGTCTTTCCTTCCTTAACGCAAATTTCTTGGATACCATTTCTTAACATACCAGGTAACTTTGGTTGATATTGGTATCTTGCAATTTGAAGTGGTGATAAATTTTTCATTTAATTTCTCCTTTATTTTTTTCGATTTTTATCGTTTTTATTATACCATCTTTTAATTATTATTAAATATTTGACTTTTTGATAGTGTTTTCAATTATTTAATATTAGCAACACGCATAGTGTCTCTTGCAATCATAACTTCTTCGTTTGTAGGAATAATCCATACTTGAATCTTAGAATCAGGAGTAGAGATAATTCTTTCATCAGAGAAAGTATCATTTGCTTTTTCATCAAGCTTTACACCAAGAGGTGCTAATCTATCAACGATTTTCTTACGTAAATGCTTTAAATTTTCTCCCATACCTGCAGTGAAGGCAATAACATCAACCTTACCACCTAAATATAACCAATAAGAAGCCACATAATCTGCAACTCTCTTAGCTTGAACATCAAATGTTAATTGACATCTATGATCTCCGGCATTCATACCAGCAGTAACATCTCTTGCATCATTAGAACGACCAGATAATCCTAAATAACCAGACTTCTTATTTAAGATATTTACAACCTCATCAGCAGTCTTTCCTTCTTTGTTACAAATATATGAAACTACTGTTGGGTCGATATTACCAGTACGTGTTCCCATAGGAATACCTTCAAGTGGAGTTAAACCCATAGATGTATCTTTACACTTTCCACCTTCTACAGCAGAAATTGATGCACCATTACCTAAGTGACAAACGATAACATTAGTTTCACTTAATGGCTTATTAATTAATTCAGCAGCTCTTTGAGATACATACTTATGAGATGTACCATGAGCACCATATTTACGAATACCATACTTTGTATACCATTCATAAGGAATTGCATACATATATGCCTCTTCAGGCATAGTTTGATGGAATACAGTATCAAATACAACTACCTCTGGTACTTTTGGTAATGCTTTAAAGAAAGCCTTAATACCAATAATATGAGCAGGGTTATGAAGTGGAGCTAAATCAGCAAGATCAGCAATCTTCTTAACAACAACTCCATCAGGGCCGTCAACTAATGTTGAATCCTTGAAATATTCTCCACCTTGGACAATACGATGTCCTACACCATCAATTTCATCTAAGCTCTTTAAAATTGCCTTATCAATTAATGCATCAAGTACTAATTGAACACCTTCAGCATGAGTAGGAATAACTGGAGTAGTTTCTTCTTTCTTTCCGTTATACTTTAATGTAACAATTCCGTTTAGAGGTTTACCCTCACCATCTACAGAACCAATCTTTTCTACAGTTCCTGATGCGATTACCTTTTCTTCTGGCATCTCTAATAATTGGAATTTAATAGATGATGAACCAGCATTAACTGCCATAATTTTAGCCATTTTCTTTTACCTCGTTATTATAATTATTTTTTTTAAACCATGCTTCAATATCTAATAATGATTGATTAAAATCTGCAATATCATTAAATGATGGCAATTTAACCATGAAGCATTTTTGATTGTCTAGTATCTTCTTTTGTAATACTAGAATAATTTTAGGCTTACCTGTTTTAAACATTTCATCTGGTAATTCAATAATACCTAAAATTGACATTGTCTTTAATAATTCCTTTTTAAAACTTGATTCTTTATCATAGTCAAAGAAATCATTCTCAACAATTACAATCATAGAGCCATTATTCTTTAATGAATCCTTAAAATGTAAGATAGCCTCATATGGAAAATATTTATTATCTTTGTATTCTACATGTGGCATATCACAAATTATAGAATCCATATTAGATAAATATAGGCTTCTACAATCTTGGTAATAAACATCTACATTACAATCTAACAAATTAGCAGTCATAGCTGTAATCTTAGTCATCCATAAATCTTTATCACAAGCAAATAATTCCATTTCCTTGTCTAAATAATTATGAACTGTAAATAATAAATTACCAGTACCACATAAAGGATCATAAATAGATAATTTTTTATCTCCATGAATTTTAGTAATCAAATAAGAAATTAAAATACCAAGAGTATCAGGAGTAGTCATTCCATTTGGAATATTCAATTCTTTAAATCCCCTTAAAACAATAGATTGCATTGCTTTTCTAACATCTTCAACGCTAAAATCCACATTTTTAAGTTTCTTATAAATCTTCTTTAATCCTTTAATCTTAGATTCATCTTCAAATTCTTGTACTACATCATTTGCTAATATATTATCAACTGTCATTTCTAATAGTTCGAAATAAGGCAAATGAAATACATCATGCAAATAATTATTAGATTCATCTAAGCAATCATAGAAAAGCTCCATGTTGTCCATTTTAACTTCTTGCATAATTACTCACCTTTAGCATTATACCAAATTGAAAAACTAAAGTAAAGAAAAGATGGCCCATCAAGCCATCTTTAATTCATTAAATAATTATAAAAATATTATTCTTCTATTTTTGTTTGATTTTGTTCTTGGTTTCTTGCAACTAAGCCAAAGATACCAGCTAAAACATAAAATACATTTTCACCAATGGCACCAAATACAATTAAGAATACTCTAGGTGAAACTTCATTATTACCATTTTCAATTTCGCCATGCTTCTTAAGACAAACAATTAAAGAAACAAGAGCACCTACAAATAAAAGAATGCCATATGCTAAATAAGTACTACCACTTGTAATTGCTATTAAAGCTTCTTGTTGTGCTTTAGTAGTAGTAGCAGCCTCATAGTTAGCACCACCTTGTACTAATAAAATCAAGCCTGCTACAAATAAAATTATTGATAATGGTATGTAAATAATATTAAATACTTTTCCAATTTTAAACATAGTTTCAGATGCATTTTTCATTTTCATTTCCTCCTACATATAAATATTATAGTATTTATCATTTAAAAAACAAGAATACCGCTTGTTATTCTTGATTTTTTAAATGTATTCTTGGGAAATTCCATTTGAAATGAGCTGCAAGTATTCTTATTGTAACAACAATAGCTATAGTTGTTAAAGAACTAATCCAAATATCAATTCCTGTCATATTAATAAATACAAAATATACAGCTCCAATAATAGCTGCGATAGCATATATATGCTTTCTAAATATTACTGGAATCTTACAAACTAAAATATCTCTTAGCATTGATCCACCAACACAAGTTAATACCGAAAAGAATATAATAATTGCTTGAGATTGAACTCCAAAAGACATAGCTCTTAAGGCACCTACAATAACAAATGTCCCTAAACCAATAGCATCAACAATTAAATATGTTCTTCTATATACTAATGAATCTTCCCAATCAAGCTCTTTAATAAACCACATGATCGAGAATACTAAAACAGATACTCCAAAACCAATTAGTGGATACCACCACTCAGCAAAAATAACAAAATTGTTTTCACCAACATACGCGCCAAGAATTAAATCTCTTAAAAACCCACCACCTGTTGCTGTAATTACACCTAATACAACAACACCAAAAGCATCTAATTTGTTTTCTATTCCGACTAAGGCACCAGATATACCATAAGCAACCGTACCTATAATACCAATTACTAATAAAAATGAATTTATATCCATCACTTTTTCTCCTTAAGGGTTTTATGATTTAAGTCATAAATTCAAACCAGAATTATTATAATTCCTTAGTTAAAGAAAATCTACATAAATTTTATTCATTTTTTATGTCAGTAATTCTCACTTTTAGAATTATATTCGGCACTTTTTTGATATGTTTTAGATATAATTTTTAAGAAAGCGATTTCCTTGCATAAAATTTCGAAAAGGGTTGAATTGTTATATTTTTATGTTAGAATATCAGTAAGTCACGTGGGAGTGACAATTGAAAAGGAAAGGTATTTGATTATGTTTAAAACAGAATATGTAAAGAATGTTTATGCAGATTTGCAAAAAAACAATGCAAACGAACCTGAATTTTTACAGGCAGCTCAAGAAATACTTGAGTCATTAGAATTAATTGTTGAAAAGAGACCCGAAATCGAACAACAACGTATCTTAGAGCGTTTCTTAGAGCCAGAAAGATTTATTCAATTTAGAGTTGCATGGTTAAATGATAAAAACGAAGTATGCGTTAACAGAGGTTATCGTGTACAATACAATAGTGCAATTGGACCTTACAAGGGTGGTTTAAGATTCCATCCATCTGTAAATGCTTCAATTATTAAATTCTTAGGATTAGAGCAAATTTTAAAGAATTCATTAACTACATTACCTATGGGTGGTGGAAAAGGTGGATCAAACTTTGACCCTAAGGGTAAGTCTGATGCAGAAATTATGAGATTCTGTCAAGCTTTCATGACTGAATTATATCGTCACATCGGTCCAGACACAGACGTTCCTGCTGGTGATATTGGTGTAGGTGGACGTGAAGTTGGTTACTTATTCGGTCAATACAAGAGAATTCGTGACGAATTCACTGGTGTATTAACTGGTAAGGGATTAGCATTTGGTGGTTCTTTAGCTAGAACACAAGCTACTGGTTATGGTGTATGCTACTTCACTCAAGAAGCCCTAAAGACTATTAAGGGTGAATCATTCAAAGGCAAGACTGTTGCAGTATCAGGTGCTGGTAATGTAGCAATCTACGCTATTGAAAAAGCACAACAATTAGGTGCAAAGGTTGTAACATGTTCTGATTCAAATGGTTGGATTTATGATCCAGAAGGAATTGATGTTCAATTACTTAAAGAAGTTAAGGAAGTTAAGCGTGCTCGTTTAACTGAATATGCTGCTGCAAGAAAGAGCGCTGAATACCATGAAAAGAAACCAGGTGAACATGGTGTATGGAACTACAAAGTAGACATCGCATTACCTTGTGCTACTCAAAATGAATTAAACTTAGATGATGCAAAAGCATTAGTTGCAAATGGTGTACAAATCGTTTGTGAAGGTGCAAACATGCCTACTACATTAGAGGCTGCTCACTACTTCATCGATAATGGTATTATCTATGGACCTGGTAAGGCTGCAAATGCTGGTGGAGTTGCTACTTCTGGTCTTGAAATGTGTCAAAATAGTGCAAGATTATCTTGGACATTTGAAGAAGTTGATGCTAAATTAAAAGGTATCATGGAAGGTATTTTCCATAATGCATATGATACAGCTAAGAAATACGGTGTTAAAGAAAATGACTTATTAACTGGTGCAAATATTGCCGGTTTCGAAAAAGTATGCAATGCTATGTTAGCTGAAGGTGTATTCTAATAATTATTTTAGAAAATTAGGGCACAAAAATGTGCCCTTTTTCTTTACATTGTTTTTTTAAAGAATTATAATACTTAGTATGGGGAAAAGGAGATAATAGGTATGACAAATAAAGAATTACAGCTTGATTTAGACATTAAAAAATGGATTGAATCAGAAAGAGCAGGAAAGGATTTATGTGGTTCTTATGCATATTGTGAATATTGTGATAAAGAATTAAAATATCCTTGTGCTGAAGCTTACAATTTAGCTTTAGAAGATGATGACACTGAAGATGAAACTCCAGTTGAAGAAACTGTAGTAAATGAAGATGGTACTGTTACAATAAAAGTAAAATATAGAGCATTATCATTCCAAGAAAAGTTAGATAAAGCTAAAGATGAAACAAAAGAAAAATATAACACATTAAAGGGATTAATTGAAAACGCAGGCTTCTCATTTAAAATGTTAAGAAGATTTGTAGTAGTTCGTTATCAAGGTATCTTATGTGGTAAGGTAACATTAGTAAGAAATTCACTAAGATTCCATATGGCACTAAATCCTAATACATATGAGAGATATACTCATTTCAATTTTGATCACTTCAAGTGCTATCAACAAGTGCCATTCACATTAAAATATGACACTAAAAAAGCATTTAAATCAACTGAATCATTGTTGCCAATATTAGCAAAAAAAGCTCAAAAATTAGCCAATAAACAATAAAAGAAAAGGGATAAGGTATGAAACCTTATCCCATGTTTTTTTAATTACCAAATGGATTGATAGGATTATCTCCTGCTAAATTATCTCCAAAAGTTCCACTTTCAGCAATAACATCTTCAATCACAATTGTTTCTTCTTCTACAGTTGGTTTTTGATATTCTTTCATTAGAAACCTCCTAATACAGCTAATTGAGCTTCTGTTAAACCTAAGCTACTAGCATTACTAATATAATAAGCAACTAAAGTATCTACACTATAAGCTGCTGACTTTGAATAATAAGTAACTCCATCAATTGTAACAAAACACTTAGCAGTTACTACTGTTTCAAAGTTTGCACTTCCAACAGGCATTACTGCGAAGAATTGATAGAATTCTCCATTTTGATCTTCAGTCTTAGCACCAATTGAAGCTACACGAACAGGATTAAAAGTATAATTTGTAAATGTTGTACCATTAACAGATACTGCAACACCAAATGATACTTCTGTTCCTTCTTCTAATAATGCATCATATAATTCTTTACTTAAACCAGTACCATATCTTAAATATACATTTGAATATGTATAAGTAGTTTTTTCAGAAGAACCTGATAGTTTATAAATCTTCACATCTGATTGATTTGAACTAGTAGCGTATGTAGTAAATCTTGGGGAACCAGAATTATATTGTAAGTTTGCATTTACACCTTTTGACGCAATTGCTGCAACATTAGATGAATTCATAGTAATATTCCACTTAGTTGCATCAGTATCATTGCTGCCTGATAGACTGATGTTCTTAGCTACAGTGGAAGATAAATACTGCTCTCCACTTTTTAAAGAAATTGAGCCATCAGAATTTTTCACTATTGTAAACACTAGTGCAGTACCAGCATTTGAAATAACATCATTAGTAGCAGAAACATCTACAGCTGAAGCAATCTTGCCGTTTAATGTGCCCATAACCTTGTTAGAAGCTATATTAGCGATAATAATCTCTGAACCATCTTCTAATGCATCAACTGATGTAACTAGATGATATGAACCATCACCTGTAGCCAATGTTGTAGTTGAATTGTAATTAAACTTTAAACTAGACTTTGTAGCTAGTTTAGCAAAATCTTCATGAGCATAATGTACTACTGGAGGTACATCTCCTCCACCACCATTATTTGTATGTAATTTATAAATTTGAACTGCACCATTTGATGAGACTGATTGAACTGATGAGAAATCATTATGATCAACATCCCAACAAATAGAACAATGGAATGTTCCTGATTTAGTTGTTTCGCCAACTGCAGTAATAGTGGCATTACCATTTGAATCTATTGAAATAGTCCAAGATGAATAATCATCTATAGAATTAACACCAACTAAATTAGTATATGCTGAACTAGCAGCTAAATACTCACTACCATTATATAAACCAAATGAACCATTAGTTGTACCAGCAACTAAAGTTAATTTATTAACTTCAGTGTTATCATTTGCTAATGTAACTGTATTATCTTCTTTTGTAATAGATACACCAGCTCTATAGTATTTACCAGTAACACCACCAATTGCTTTATCATAATTAGCGGCTGTAATGATAATTTCATCATCAGCTTTTAATGTAGTGTCATCAGTAACAAGTTCATATGTTTTATTATTTAAAGCTTCTACTTGAGCTAATGCATCTTGTAGTTTTGCATAATTTGTAACTTCTGCTTTTGCACCATTAGGTAATTGATTATAAGCAGTAGCTACTTGATTAACTAATTCTACATCACTTTCAGTAATTGTTGAAGGTAATGTATTAATTAATGAAATAACATTTTGAATTTGTGTTTGGCTATTTAAAGCTTCAATAGTTGAAATAGCAGCAGAAAGCTTTGCATAATTTGTAACAGCTTTCTTTTCAGCGCTATTTAAAGCTTGATAAGCAGTATTTGCACTATTTACTGCTGCTTCATCAGACAATGTAATTGTATCAGGTAATGCAGCAATTAATGAAATAACATTATCGACCTTAGTTTGGTCTACACTTTGAGTACCACCTCTATTGATGATACCATCCCAATATGAAGCTAAATTTGTTGTATTTGCTAAAGATTCTACACGACTAAATAATGTATTAGCATTTGTAACTAATTCTTTATCTGAAGTATTTAATCTACAATATTTTTCATATGTCAAATATACAGTGTCATTACTACTAGATGATGTTAAACTTGAAATAGCATTAACAACATCATTTGCACTATATCTTGTGTTTGTAGGTTGATCAGTATAACTATTAGTCCAAATAACATCTATGTATTCAGGATGATCAATAAATGGGTTTCTATCATGTTGAATATTAAATAAAGCTTCATTTCTGATATATTCTTTATCAGATACTGGATCTTCATGTGCCCATTTAGTAAATATATTTTTAGCATAGTTTGTTAAATATGGATAAGAAGATTGATATACAACATTCGCACCATTACTCCAAGAACCACAAACATTAGAATATCTAATAGCCATATACATAAAGGCTCTTGCGATATCACCCTTATATTCATCAATAGGTTCAAATACCTTATCTGAATATCCACTAAATGAACTTGAGCCAAGCTTACCACCATTATGTGAAGTGTAAGTTGCGCTACCAACCTCACCAAATGGATAATTAGATCTCTGACCATTTACATATGCGTCTGTAGCAAATATGTGGTGAGCATCTGCAACCATTGGTGATTCTTTATTAAACCATGATTGTGGAGTAGTATGTTCTCTATTATACTTATCTCCTTCGGCAGAGTGATTTCCTTGGTCTTGGTCATCTCCTGCAGTGAAAATACATTCAGAATAAATATCCCAAATAATCTTTGTGCCTGGTAAAACATCTGATGTGTAATATGCACTCCATAAATCATTATATGATAATTGATTTGTGTGGGTACTTGCCAATAATGAATGCAAATCACTAGCTAGTGTTGTACCAGAAGTTGTGTTAGTAATGGATGAGTAATAGTTTGTTTCAGCTACTGCAGTTATACCAAATGCAGTTGTAGAAAGACCAATTATTCCCATTCCTAGTAAAAATTTTTTAGCCCTCATAAAATCCTCCTAATTCAGACCAGGATTTCATTATACAATAAAAAACTTTCGTAAACAATATAAAACAAAAAATGATAGTATTACTATCACTTTTTTTCTAGTTGCTTCTTTAAATTTTGTTTTAATAATAAATATCTTTGATATTTTTCTTCTTTTTTGAAATGTTCTTCTCTTGTTTGAATAAATTTATCACTATAATCTAATACTGTATTTCCAAACTGTTCGCTAGTAAGATCAAATTTATTATTTCCTATAACATTATAGCAATGATAATTTCCATCACCTAGAGGCACGCCATAAACTATACCGCCAAAAATATCTTGTACTAAAAAAGCTGTAATTGAACACTGTCCTAAGGTCTTATTATCTATGCTCCATCTATCTTGCATTCTAGGAGCACATGTTTCTTTACTCCAAACATGATTTAAGACGTCATATAAATCTTTAGGATCTTTTACACTATATTCATTGGAAAGGGGCTTACAATTTGCATTGTTTGCCCCATAAAATTTATATTCTTTCATACAAGAGCATAGCCTCTAGTAGATGATAATGTTGGTAATATTACTTGGAAGAATGGGTTTAAATCACCAAAATCTTCTAGTACACTATTACCTACTACATGAATACCTTCAAAATGTGAAGTACCATGCTCCATATCATTCTTACAAGCTAAGAAGAAATCATGATACAATTGGCTATCTTGATCATCCCAAGTTATATCTACTCCATACCAATTAGAATTAATTTCTGTATAATTCCATGCATGGCCACCACCATTTACAGTACCTACTACCATAATACTATTTAAACCAACTAAATGAGATAAATATAAATATGCATTAGAATAACCTTCACATACACTACCTGTAGATGAATCATTATCAAAAATACCTATTATATTATGAGCATGTGTTTCCTTTGATGCTACACCTTCACTAACCCACTCATAATAAGTATTCTCTGCTAAATAGTCATGTAGTGCTTTAGCAACATCTTTTTGATTATTCTCTTCTAATGCCAATCTAGAAAATTCTTGTTCTATTCTTAAGATATTTTGATTAGCTAAATTTCTAGCACTTGCAGTAAAATAATCCGGATCAATCTTCAAACAAACTTGCTTTTTACCAGTTACAGAATTACTTCTAAATGAGTACCCATTAGACAAGAAATAGAATTGTGGATTATTATTCATAAATGATGAAACAAAGGCAGAAGCCACATTTTCATCGATACTAATATATGTAGTATCTGCAATAATCGAATTCTCATCATAAGTTTCTGTTGAAGATAACACAGCCATACAATCATCATATAATTCTTGATACCATAATGCAAAAGTCTCTTTATATTCAGCATAACTACTTTCACTTTGGAATTGTTTATAATCATAATTCTTTGTATAATCTACAACTAAATTATCATAATAAACATCATGGCAATTCTCACACTCATGCTTTGTATGCGTATGACCACAAGATGTCTTTTCTTCTACAGCTTCATAATGATGTCCTAGAGCTGGAATAACTTCAGGTGTAAATACTTTTTCACCACAATCTAGACATTCCTTACCAGATGATGTACCTGCCATTTCACAAGTAGGGGCAAGCGCATATGTATATTTCCAATTATGACTAGCTGGAACTACTTCTTGTTCCTTTAAAATCTTATTACATCTAGAACATTTAATTCCTTCTGTTAGACCATCTTTAGTACAAGTTTTATTAACTGCAGGTATTACTTCTTCATCATGCCCTAAGGCATCAGTATATTTTATTTTTACTTGATAACCACATTCTTTACAAGTTTGTAAAGTATATCCTCTCTCTTCACATGTTGGAGCAACAACTTCATTAACATATGTATGAATATGTAACGGATCTTTTTTTGTCCAATCTACTTCACAACTTGCTAAAATTGGCAATGCTGTTAATATTAAAAACATTAAGGCTATTATTTTCTTTTTCATTTACATAACCCCCTTTTGTATTATTATACAAAAAATAAGGCACTTTTTAAATACCCAAAAGCGCCTTATTATATTCCTAAATAATGACTTAAGATAATCCATACTGCAAGAATAATTAGGATAATTCCACCAATTATAGCAGTTATTTCAAATTTACCTTTTAATAATTTAACTATTTGTTTTCCTAAAAATAAACCAATCAAAGAAATTGAAAAAGTAATTACCATAATAATTGACACATGAATCCAGATAGTAATGGTTGTAGATAATCCTGAATGTAGTGCAACTCCTGTTCCTAGTGCATCAATTGCTGTTGCAAATCCAAAATATAATACTTCTTTTACACTGAACTTTTTTGCTTCTTTATCTTCTGGTGATTTCTTTATCTCTTTAATGCCTTCAATTAGCATCTTTAAACCTATCAAAAGTAATAATGCAAATGCCACCCATGAAACAACATCTGCCATAATCTTACCAGCATTAGCTCCACCAGATTCACCAACTATAATTGATACAACCTCAACAAGCCAAAAGCCAATTAATGGCATTAATGCTTGCATAAATCCAAATACAAAAGCAATAAAGAAAATTTTTTTCTTATCTATATCAGTATAAGTCAAGCCATCTGTCACAGATACAGCAAATGCATCCATAGATAAGGCAATTCCTAATAATACAATCTCAAATATAATTTCAACAGTCATAATGCTCATCCCCATAAGGTTTAAACATAATTATCTTAAACCTAATTATCCTCTTAATCTTCCAGCAATAATTAAATAAACAACTATACCAACTAATATTGCTGTAAAGAATATTGCTAAAAAATAATATGCTTTATTAGCACTAAGTCTTTTCTTTCTATATGATTCAAATTCATTAAGTAATTTCTTAAAATCCTCATCATTTTCTAATTGTTCCATCTTATCGATAAATTCATTATATTTATTAGTAATTTGCTCATATTCAGATTTATAATACATATCAGTTGGAATTCTATCATACATCTTTTCTAATTCAGACATATAATAATCTCTTCTAAAGTCTAAGTTTTCCATTTTCTTTAAAAACTCAGCTTGCTTTCTTTTTTCTTCCATCTCTCTAGCACCAACGATATTATCAATTCTGTGCTCAACAGTTTCTAAATCAGTAGTTGGTTCTTTTTCTTCATTATTAGAATCTATATTTTCATCTTTAGCTTCTAATTCATCCTTATTATCCATTCTAATTCTCCTTTGTTGCATAATCTAAGGCTTCTTTTAAAGCCAAAGAATCAATTTCTCCCATTTTATGGAAATTACAAGTTTTCATATATTCTGTCTTTTCTTCATTAGTATGTAAACTTTGCATAGTCTTTTGAAATTCTAAAAACAAATCAATAGCTTCCATAGTGTAATTTGGAAAATGGTATTTATCTGAAGAAATCATATATTTAGCATTAATTTTCTTGTCATTCATTAATTTATTGGTATTATACATAAAATTAACCATATTGTCATTCTTAGAATGTAAAATAACAATATTTCCCTTAAAGTTTCTTAATGATTTCTTAGAATTAGCTAAAGCAAATTTACCACAAGCAAAAAAATCAATAACTTTAATAAATGGAATAATAAACCATAATGGCTTTTTCATCAACCCTTTAAAACAATCAATTATATCAATAAAAGGACTAATAGCAATAATTCCTTTTATATTTGGATAATAATATGGAATATTTGATGTAGCAAACCCACCCCATGAATGGCCAGCCACATAAATCTTTTTATTCTTTAATTCTTCATCATTCATAACATATTTCATTACGCTATCGATACATCTTAAAGAATTACTTATACCTCTTATACTTTTACCTTCTGAATTATTTGTTCCTTCATATTCTATAGCTAATACAGGATAGCCATTTTTACAGAAAAATTCAATATCTTGAACATATTCAGGAATACCACTCCACATACCATGACAATAAATAAATAAAGAATCATCTTTACAATTATCATAATAAAAAATAGAACCCTTTAGTTTAATATCCTTAAGTGGAATTTCAACATCTTTAGTTTTTAAACCAAATTCTTCTTTAGTATAAAAACTAATTCTAGAATCACTTTTATATCGATTACCAAATAGCTTTTTATGCGCTATTTTGGCAACAATAAGTAAAAAAATTACTACAAGAATTAAAAATGAAACTACTCCTAAAATAATGTATCCTATCATATATTCACCTGCTTAAAAAGGCAGCTATTACGCTGCCAAATTTTTTCTATATATCTCAAGTAATCCATCAATAGTCAAATTCTCTTTACGTACTATTTCATACTTACATAAAGGAACTATTAAACTAGATAACCCACCTGTAGCTACTACAGGGATATCTTGATTATTGATTTCTTCTTTGATTCTTGTAATCATACCATCAACTTGACTTGCAGCTCCAAAGATAACTCCAGATTGCATACAAGCAACAGTATTAGTTGCTATTACCTTCTTAGGACAAATAAGTTCAACATTAGGTAATAACGCGGCATTTGATACTAATGCCTTCATAGAGATAGCCACACCAGGGGCTATAGAACAACCATAGAATGTATTATTTTTTAAATATACATATTTTGTTGCAGTACCTAAATCAACTATAATAGCTTCATTATACAAAACTGCAGCCCCAGCCGCATCACAAATCATATCGGCACCAACACTCTTTGGATCATCAACTTTTAATTGAATGCCAGTTTTTACTCCTGGTCCAACAACTTTGGCATCGATATGATAATATGATTGGAATAATTTTTTCAATGCACTTGTAATGATTGGAACAACAGATGAAATCATTACATCTTCAATTTCATATGAAGCAAATACAGATCTTAATAATAGATAATATTCATCACTTGTTTTATCTGTAAATGACTTAAGGCGAAATGTATTGCTTATGGTTTTGCCATCTGAAAAGCCAAATACAATATTAGAATTTCCTACATCTACTAATAAAATCATATTTTCACCTCGAATTTTATAAAGCTATTGCTTCAATATTTTCTTCTTCATCCTCATGGAATGGTGCAAATTCATTTGCAAAGCCTAAATTATAATTTCTAGTTAAAACCTTAACTAATACTATAAGCGCAGGAGATAAAACTGCACTAACGATAAACTCAATTAAGAAGTTTGTTGCAAAAATTGCTGATAAAATTGCCACAAATGATGTTCCCATAACATCTTGGAACCAAAGGATTGAACCAACACAAAATAAGAATGTATTAGTTGGTGGAACAACTAGTGCGGCAACAACAACACCAATGCTAAGCCATGTTACTTTAGCTCCTTTTGATTTTCTTCTATTACCGATAAAAGCAAATACTTTGAAAATAAGGCCTGATAATAAACCAGCTATACCTGTCTTTCCTAAACAAACAATTACTGTTGCCCAAGGATTAATTCCTAAAAAGCCTCCAGTAGTAGGAGCTATTAATACAATTGCTCCTAAAACAACGCCTAAGAATGCCCCGATTAGTGGTCCATATAAAATGGCCCCTATTGCAACTGGG
>JAILGR010000027.1 GCA_024696565.1 Acholeplasmatales bacterium
TAAAGATCGCTCCCAAAACGTTTCTGCTACACTCCCTGGTAGTGCAGTAGCTCCTACTACCGGCTTAAATTTTACTACTGAATTATTAGACAAAATAAAAGCTAAGGGTGTTGAGTTAATATATGTTACATTACATGTTGGTCTTGGCACATTCCGTCCAGTTGAAGAAGAGGATTTAACTAATCATGTAATGCATTCTGAATATTTTGAAATAAGTGAAGATGCAGCTAATAGATTAAATTTAGCTAAGCAAAACGGTAAAAGAATTATTGCTGTAGGAACTACATCAACAAGAACATTAGAATCAGCATATGATAATGGTTTTAAAGCCACATGTCAAAATACTAGTATATTTATTTATCCTGGTTATAAATTTAAAGCTATTGATGGATTAATTACTAATTTTCATTTACCTAAATCAACATTAATTATGTTAGTAAGTGCATTTGCTGGAAGAGAGTTTATATTATCTTCTTATGAAGAAGCTGTAAAAGAAAAATATCGTTTCTTCTCATTTGGTGATGCAATGTTTATAAAATAATAGAGAGGTTTTTATATGAAATTTGAGAAATATTTAAATGATGTTAACCCTGTAGTTGAACTAGATGTTGAGGGGTTTGGAAAAATTGAAATTGAATTATTTGAAGAGGTTGCACCTATAACTGTTAAGAATTTCTTAAAACTAGTTGGCGAGAAGTTTTATGATGGTTTGATTTTTCACCGTGTAATTTTAGATTTCATGATTCAAGGTGGCGACCCTACTGGTACTGGTATGGGTGGTGCTAAAGAAAAGATTAAGGGTGAATTTATTGCTAATGGTGTTAAAAATCCATTAGAACATACACGTGGTGTTATTTCTATGGCAAGAAGTCAAATGAAAGATAGTGCATCTAGTCAATTCTTTATTTGCCAAAGAGATTGTAAACATCTAGATGGTGGATATGCGGCATTTGGTGCTGTAACTAAAGGTATAGAAGTTGTAGATAAGATTGCAGCAGTAAAAACTGATTATCGTGATAAACCTTTAGAAAATGTAAAAATTGCCACTGCTAAGAGGATAAGATAATGGAACCAGTATGGTATGAATTAAAGCATGTTTGTAAACAAACTGGTGCGAGATATGGTATATTACATACCCCACATGGTGATTTTGAAACTCCTATTTTCATGCCTGTTGGAACTAAAGCTAATGTAAAAACACTTATTCCAAGTGAAATTAAAGAAATTTCTGATGGATTAATTTTAGGTAATACTTATCATTTATGGTTACAACCAGGTGATGAGTTAATTAAAGAATTTGGTGGTATTAGAGGTTTCATGAATTGGGATGGGGCTTTATTAACAGATAGTGGCGGATTCCAGGTTTTCTCTTTATCTAGTATTAGAAAGATTAAAGAAGAAGGAGTATATTTTAGACATCACAAGAGTGGTGCAAAATTATTCTTATCTCCAGAAAAATCAATTGAAATTCAAAATAATTTAGGGGCAGATATCATTATGTCCTTTGATGAATGTCCTCCTTTTGATGCCGATGATAAGTATATGATTGATTCAGTTAATCGTACTATTCGTTGGGCTAAAAGAGGTAAAGATGCGCATAAAAACCCTGATAAACAAGCCTTGTTTGGTATTGTTCAGGGTGGTGGCAATAAAGAAATTAGAAAGCATTGTTTAGATGAACTTGAAAAGATAGGCTTTCCTGGTTATTCAATTGGTGGTTTATCAGTTGGAGAATCTAAAGCTGAAATGTATGAAATGCTTGAATATTTAAAAACCATCATGCCAACTAATAAACCAAGGTATTTAATGGGAGTAGGATCTCCTGATGATTTAATTATAGGTTCTATGAATGGTATTGATATGTTTGATTGTGTTTTACCAACAAGAAATGCAAGACATGGTTGTGCTTTCACATCTTATGGCAAGATTCAAATTAAAAATACTAAATATTCTAATTTACATACCCCACTTGACCCTGAATGTAATTGTTATGTATGTAAAACATTCTCAATGGCTTATTTAAATCACTTAATTAAAGAAGAAGAAATATTAGGTATGAGATTAGTTAGTTATCATAACTTATATTTTTTAAAAAATTTAATGCATCAAATTAGACAAGCAATAAAAGAAGATAGATTACTTGACTTCAAACAAGAATTTTTTGCCAAATTTGGATATGAAAAATAGAGCTTAAAGCTCTTTTTTCTTTGTATTTATATCATTGTATGTTATACTAAAGAATAAGAAGAAGAGGGTGTTAAAGTGAATATCATCAAAAAAGGCTGGCAGTTTGTATCAGATTTTTTGGGCTTTAGAAGAAATGATAAATATGTTTCAAAATACCTAAATGATGCAAATATCAGAAGTAGTATTTACATGTCTTTTATTGTAATAAGTATAGAGATTTGGATGATTATTAGACAGTTTAATAAATATATTATTCCTGGATGGGATAAATATGCCTCTATGGGAGGGAATTTAACCTTAGGCTATAGATTAGAAACTATCTTTAATAATACTTCTTTTTATTTATTATTTATAATGTGTTCTTTAGCACTATTTGTATATGCGATAACTTATATAAATAAATCATTTAAAAAACCTGTTTTCATATTGAATCTAGTATTAGGCGGATTATGTATATTTTGGATATTTCTTTTAATTCCTCAACAGATTAATTATGAAAAGGTTACAGATGCAATTTGTATTATAGCTTTATATTCGGTACTTCCTTTCTTAGGTATTACGATTGTCCTAGATTCTTTATATAGATATAAATATAAGAAGAATAATACTATCTTAAGTGTTTTAGTTATTATTTGGTTTTCATTAGTTTGTTTATTATTTGGTGTTAAAGTTGGTTATTCAGATTTCATCTCAAGAGCTACAGACAGTAATTACCATCCTGATATGTGGAAGATGATTACTTGTTTCTTAACAATGGTACTTTTTGTTGGTTGTCTATTGATTTGGAAACCATGGATTTCTGTATTAATGCTAACAAGCATCTTTATTGCATTCCAATTAATGATAGAAAAGTCTGGTACATTACGTGAATTACAAGATGGCGATAAAGTTAATTATATTACATTTTTAATAGCTTTAACAATTATTGCTGTCAGTATTTATAAACAACGTTTAAATGACGCTACAAAGGCTAAGAGATTGGAACATGATTCTGTTTATGATGCCTTATGTGATATTCATAATATTAAATTCTTAACAGATAATGTAATTAATTATCAACAAACAAATCAAAAAGAAATTGAAAATAAGCTTTATTTATTCTTAAATATTGTTAATTTTAGAACTATAAATGATCAAAAGAGTTTTGAAGAAGGTAATGAATTCTTAATTAAACTTGCTAAATTAGTCGAAGAATCATTTCCAAATGATTATGTTTCTCGTCAAGGAGATGACCATTTTGTTGTTTTTGCAGATGAGAGGACATTTATGACTAGTATTGATACATTAGATGAATTATTAAAGGATTTATCAAAGGGTATGTTTTTACAATTAAAGGTTGGTGGTTATAAGCCAATGCCTTTTGAAGAACCAAATAGAGCCATTGATAAAGCGAGATATGCTTGTGGAGTTATTAAAAGACAATATTCTGTAAAATATTTAGAATATGATGAAAAAATGGATCAAGCATTCCATAAAAAACAATATATTATTAATCATCTTGATGAGGCAATTGAAAATGATTGGATTAGACCATTCTATCAACCTGTTGTGTGGTCAAGAAATAAGGAACTTTGTGGGGCAGAAGCTTTAGCCCGTTGGATTGATCCTAATTATGGTTTCTTATCACCTGGTGATTTTATACCTATACTAGAAGAAACAAGATTAATACATAAGCTTGATGCTCATATTATCAATTGTGTATGTAAGCATATGCGTCAAGCTTTAGATAAAAAGAGAAAAGTAGTACCTGTATCAATTAATTTTTCAAGATTAGATTTTGAATTAATGGATGCTGTTAGTATTTTAAAAGAATCATTAAAGAAGTATAATATTCCTAAAGAATTTATCCATGTCGAAATAACTGAAAGTGCATTATCAGAAAATGGTGAATTATTAACAAAAGCTTTTAATGAGCTAAAAGAAGATAATTTTGCAATTTGGTTAGATGATTTTGGCTCTGGATATTCTTCTTTAAATGTCTTAAAAGATTTTAAATTTGATGTTGTTAAAATTGATATGAAGTTCTTATCTAATTTTGATTCAAATGAAAAATCTAAAGATATATTAGATTGCATTATTCAATTAGCTAATCGTTTAGGTATGAGAACACTAACTGAAGGTGTTGAAACAAATAATCAATCAAATTTCTTAGAAGAAATTGGTTGTGATAGACTTCAAGGATATTTATTTGGAAAACCATATCGTCTTGAAGATTTTGAACAATTAGTTGATGATGAAGAATTTATTGTATCAAGTGAAATAATTTAAAGGAGTTACAGTTATGGTTAAAGCAATTAAAGTTTTATATTCAGTAAATATAGCGTTATTTACATTATTAATTCCCCTAGCAATATTCGTTGCATATTGGTCAGTAGGCCATTGGGTAGACTCTGCTCAAGTAGATAACGCAGGAGAAGCTATCGGAGTAGTTATTGCAGCAATAGTAGTTGCAGCGCTATATTTCATGCTAGCAGGAATATTTATTATTGCCGATTCATTATCATTAATTTTGGCTATTGTTGGTTTAGTTAAGATATGTAAGGCAAAAGAAAAGAGACAAATGAAAGGCATTGCTATAGCACAAATAATTTTCTTAGGTAATATAGTTCCAGCAATAATGTGTCTAAAAACTAAAGACAGTGATTATGTTTTAGCTAATTCAGAGGAAAATACCTTGAATAATTAAGCAAAAAAAATTATAATCAAATAGGGAATTCGATTTTTGTGAGGTATATTTTATGTTTTTAGATGGACAAGGATTAGACCTATGGGTATATTTTGTTATCGGTGGGGCTAGTTTATTAATAATATTAGTTATTCTTTTAATCTTTCTTTTAAAAAAGAAAAAGCCAAAGAATAAGCATATTAAAGTAGATGATGAATTCATTAATAACTTATTATCTTTACTTGGTGGCAAAGATAATATTAAAGAGGTATTAGTTGATAACGGTAGATTAAAATTTGCAGTTGTAAATTTAGATATTGTTAATTTAAATGGTATTAAAGAAATTGCTACAAGTGGTGTTTTTGTAACCGGCAATATAATCAAAACATTATTTAAACTTGATAGTAAATTAATTAAATCAGAATTAGATAAAATGATTTAGGGGGTAAATTACAATGGTAAAGAAATCTTTTAGAATAATTAGTGAGACTGGTATTCATGCGAGACCGGCGACTCAACTAGTTAATGTGGCTATGAAATATAGTTCAGATATTACACTAACAGCATTAAAGCGTAGTGTGGATTTTAAGTCTATAATGGGTGTTATGGCTTTAGGCATCTATTCTGGGACTACCATTGAAATTAAATGTGACGGCAAAGATGAAGAGGAAGCTCTAGACGATATTGCCGATACAATCGTTAAATCAGGATTAGGAAAAGAATTATAAAAAAGAAAAACAAAATGAATTGTTTTTGTAATTCGTTTTGTTTTTTATTTCTAGGGGTATTTATGGATAATAATTTATTTGTTAAAGAAAAAGAAAAAGGAATGGAAGTATTAAAAAAACTTATTTCCTTTAAAACTGTATTAGATGAATATAAGGAAAATAGCGAAAATCCTTTTGGAGTTGAAAATAGAAAAGCATTAGAATACATTTTAGATGTCGCTAAAAAAGATGGCTTTAATGTAGTTAATGTTGATAATTATGCAGGTCATATCGAATTTGGAAGTGGCGATGAAATTTTAGGTGTTTTAGCTCACTTAGATGTAGTACCAGTAAAAGAAGATGAATGGGAATCAGACCCATTTAAAATTCGTTTTAGTGATGGCAAAATGTATGCTAGAGGTATCTTAGATGATAAAGGACCATTAGTAGCTTCATATATAGCATTAAAGATGTTAAAAGAATCAGGATTTAAACCTAATAAAAGAATTCGTTTAATAATGGGTTGTGATGAAGAATCAGGCTCTAGATGTTTAGAACGTTATTTAGAAAAAGAAGAAAAACCAACATTAGGTTTTTCACCAGATGCTTGTTTTCCACTTATTTATGGCGAAAAAGCTATGATATCTTATGATATTTTAGGTGATGCTGATCCTATTATTTCATCTTTTGATGCTGGTGAAAGATATAATATCGTTCCATCTAAGGCTTCTATGAAGTTATCTATTAATCTAGAAAAGGAATTTAAAGAATTCCTTAAGGAAAATAATTATAATGGTGAATATAAGGATGGAGAATATATAGCTTATGGTTTAGCAGCTCATGCGATGAATCCTGAACTTGGAGTTAATGCTATTTATATTCTTTTTGAGTTTTTAAATAAATATACTGATTCTAAATTAGCAAAATTTATGAATGAGTATTTTTTAGGCGATACTTGGGGTAAAAAAATAGGCTATGATTTATATGATGAAGAAATGAAATATTTAACATCAAACTTAGCTATTTGTAAAATAAATGATTCTAAATTTAGAATTGGTGTTAATTGTAGAGTTCCACTTGATAGTCAATTAAAAGTCATTGAAAATAAAGTGGCTTTAGCTTGTAATAAATATGGTTATGAATATAATATACTAGGGTATAGTAATAGACATTAT
>JAILGR010000033.1 GCA_024696565.1 Acholeplasmatales bacterium
ACTGATTTAATTGGTAAACATTTAGTTAACCAAAATGGAGAGGATAGAGGGGTAGTAGTTGATATTAACGAATTACCTCAAGCAAAATATTTAGTTGTAAAATATAATGAAAAGAATCGTTTAATCCCGTTTATCAATGAATTTATTGGAGAAGTTCGGGATGTGATTGAAGTTAAAGAAATAGAGGGATTATTTTGAAAATAACCATTTTAACATTATTTCCTCAAATGTTTAAAGGATTTGTGGAAGAATCAATAATTAAAAGAGCAATAGAAAAAGAAGTTGTTGAAGTAAAGGTAGTAGATATTAGAGACTACTCTTTAAATAAACATAGACATGTTGATGACACTCCATGTGGTGGTGGAGCTGGTATGGTATTACAAGTAGATGTTTGTCATAGGGCAATAAAAGATAATACTAATTTAAACTCTCATATTGTCATGATGACACCACAAGGAATCAAATATGATCAAAAGGTAGCTCAAAGATTGGCTAAAGAAGAAGATTTAGTATTATTATGTGGTCATTACGAGGGTTTTGATGAACGTATTAGAGATTATGTAACAGAAGAAATATCTATTGGTGATTATGTATTAACTGGTGGTGAGATTCCAGCTATGGCTTTAGCCGATTCAGTTATTAGATTACTAGATCATGCAATTAAAGAAGAATCTCATTTAGATGATTCTTTTTCTACTGGATTATTAGAATACCCTCAATATACAAGACCTATTGAATATGAAAATAAAAAGGTACCAGAAGTACTTTTAAATGGTAACCATAAAGAAATAAAGCTATTTAGAAAAAAAGAAGCTTTGAGAAGAACATATTTAAAAAGACCAGATTTACTGAAGGATTATAACTTTAGTAGTGAAGATAAAAAACTGTTAGATGAAATCATTAAGGAGGAAAAATAATGAGAGCGGCAGGAGTATTATTACATATTTCATCACTTCCAAGTGATTATAGCATTGGTTCTTTAGGAAAAAGTGCTTATGAGTTTGTTGATTTCTTAGAAAAAAGTGATCAACATGTTTGGCAAATAATGCCAATTTGTCCAACATCTTATGGAGATTCTCCATATCAAGGTGTTTCAGCATTTGCTTTTAATCCATATTTTATTGATTTAGATTTATTAGTAGAAGATGGATTATTATCTAAAGAAGAATTACCAGAAAAAAGAGTATGTACTAGAGCTGATTATGGTGATTTATTCAATAATCGTTTTAAGATTTTACATAAAGCATTCCAAAGACTAGATTTAGTTAAGACTAAATTCCAAAAGTTTGTTAGAGAACAAGCTTTCTGGTTAAAGGACTATGCTATTTATATGGTATTAAAAGAAGACCATAATTATGCTTCTTGGGATACTTGGGAAGATGGTTTTAAATTTAGAAATCCTGAAGTATTAGTAAAGTTTGAAAAAGAGAATAAAGATAGAATAAAAGAATGGGAATTCTATCAATTCTTATTCTATGATCAATGGATGAGACTTAAAAAATATGCTGAAAAGCATAATGTTCAAATCATGGGTGATATGCCAATTTATTGTGCATATGATTCTGTTGATGTTTGGTCAAATCCACAAGATTTCCAATTAGACTCTAACTTAAAACCTTATGCAGTTGCAGGTTGTCCACCTGATGCATTTAGTGCCGATGGTCAGTTATGGGGTAACCCATTATATAATTGGGGTAAGATGAGAGAAAATGGATATACTTGGTGGGTTGAAAGAGTTAAGATGGCTCTTAAGGTATTCCATATTTTAAGAATTGATCATTTTAGAGGTTTTGCTGGTTATTTCTCTATTCCATATGGTGCACCTAATGCCAAAGGTGGTCATTGGGAAGATGGTCCTAGATATTCATTATTTGAAAAGATTAAAGAGGCTTGTCCAAATGCTAATATTGTAGCTGAAAATTTAGGTTTATTAACTCCAGATGTAGAAGAATTATTAAATCAATGCGGTTATCCAGGAATGAATATATTCCAATTTGAATGGGGTGACTGGAATTGGAATGTTCCAATTTATAAAGGTTATCCTACAAATAATGTATTCTATTCGGGAACTCATGATAATCAAATGATTGCATCCTTCTATGAATCATTAGATGAATGGCATAAACAAAAGGTTAATCAATTAACAGGTATTGTTTGGGGAGATAAACCAAACCTAAAGATTATTGAATGGTGTATGAAGACTCCTTGTGATTTATGTATTATTCCACTTCAAGATTATCTTGGATTATTTGATGATGAAGGAAGAATGAATATCCCATCAAAAGCTTCAGGAAACTGGCAATATATGGCTAAGAAGGAAGATTTATCTTCTTGGTTATCAAATTATATGAAGAAAATAACTAAAGAATCAGGTAGATAATAAATGTTTAACTATATAATCAGTACGGATGATATAAGTGCTGCAATGAAAAAAATTGAAGAAATTAAAAAAAGCCTATCCTCCGAATATGATGATATAGGCTATGATTTAGAAGAAGAATCTGTATATTCTTTAATTGATGAATTAACTACTATCTCTTTATTTGATGCTCCTAAATTTATTGTAGTAAAAGGTTCTGAAGCAATAGAAGGAGTATCTGATAAAATTGCTTTAGAATTATTTTACTACAATAAATTTAGGAGCATCAAATAAAGAGATAGTAGTTAATTCATCAATTAAAGAATATACAGATTCTTCTTCTAAATCATAGCCTATATCATCATATTC
>JAILGR010000055.1 GCA_024696565.1 Acholeplasmatales bacterium
ATTATGTAAAGAAAAGATAGGTTTGATTTTAAAATGATAGTCAATCTATCTTTTTTTACTAAATAACAGTGAAATGATGTTAATAATGAAATTTTTTCTTATTTTCACGAAATTTTTTTCGAAAATGCCTTTTTTGATGAAAACGTTATTAACATCATTTCACAGTTATTTAGTAAAAAAAGATAGATTGACTATCATTTTAAAATCAAACCTATCTTTTCTTTACATAATTTAAATTAATATTTTCGTATTATTTTTTAGTAGAAAATGCATCAAATGCAGGATTCAAATTTCCCTCATAATCTGCAAAGCATTGGTTGCACCAATCGCTTCTTTCTTCTTTTGAAATAACACCGCTTGTATAGATTTGAGCCTCCTTAGATGCCCATGCAATTCCATCTCCTGGAATTAATAATGGTTCCCAGAAAAAGACACCAGATACCCCTTCTTTTTTTGCTCTAGCTAAGAAATCAACAATGAAATCCTTTTGACCTTCCTTAGTAAATGGGTAATTTACAGTCATTCCAAAGGTATTTACGTTATTTTCTCTTACAACAAGATGATTCTTCTCACCCTTTACATAATCTTCTAAAGTAAAGGCATAGCCAAGCTCCATAATCATAATCTCTTTATGATATCTATTCTTGCAATCTGATAAATTTGCAAATAGTTCATCAAAAGAATGATGCCAATATGGGTAATAGCTTGCGCCAATAATGTCATATTCTACATTGTATTTAACTAATTGATCAAAGAATTCACGATAGATGAAATTATCATAACTTTTCTCTAAATGAATAATAATCTTACAAGATGGGAATACTTCCTTTGTAGCTTTGATGCCCATCTTTAAAAAATCAGTTAGCTTATCATAATTCTTTCTTGGCTCATTTCCATTTTCAAGTAGTTTAGCAAAAGGCCATAACATACCATTTGTAATTTCATTTCCAATTTGAATCATTGAAACAACTACACCTAATTATTTAGCCTTAGTTAATACATCAAGAGTATAGTCATAAACATCTTTCTTAAGCATTTCAAATGTATGATTTGCCCATGCTTTTGGCAATGTTTGCTTTGCTGGATCTACCCAGAAATCAGAATAATGAATATCTAATAGGATTTTAAAACCCTTAGACATTGCTAGCTTAGATAATTTGATGAAGTTATCAAAATCACAATTTCCAGCTAAATAAGGCTTTCCATCTAATGTATATGGATTATGCCAAAGACGAATACGCAGATAGCTTACGCCGTTTTTAACAAAACGATCTAATGGATCTACTTCTTTACCATCAAAATAAAACTTAGCACCGTGATCTAGCTCTTCTAAATAAGTGGATGTATCTACTCCTAGAATCACTATTGTTCACCCCTTTTATGTGGCATAACCTTGATTGGTTCATTATCCTCACCAAAATCAACCACTCTCATACGCATTAGCTTATAACGATATCTCGCTTGCTCATTTAATCTTAAAACATCAGCCTCACTACCAGTAAAGCCACATCTTAAGCAGTAATACTCACTTTTTGCATCATCAAAGAACATATCCATATCGATATCTCTCATGAAGCAGGATGGACAACGATAATTTAATTTGCCTTTTGTAGACTGAGACATGTCTTCATTCCTCCATTCTTAAATGTCTTTCTAAGTGCAATTCTAAATACAGGTGAGAATGCAATACCCTCTTCTACCTCATATTCAGATACATCACCAGACATTACAATTCTAGTTTGAATTTCAGGGACAACGATATATGCTTCCTTTGCATTTGACTTAGTAATCTTTCTACCCTTAAAGCCATATAGCATATTTTCCTCATCCACACCTAATAATACATGAGTTAAATCTGCTTGATATTCAGTAGTACCATATCCTGCAGTAATATATTCAGTTAAAGTAATTTCATCATCTAGCTTAGTTAAAACATTTCTTTCAGCAATCACTTCACCACTACCCTCAACAAATGTAAACACTGATTGAATTTCAATATCTGTATCAGCTAGTGTAACAGTTACTGGGTTTGTAATAATCTTAACTCCACCATTAA
>JAILGR010000079.1 GCA_024696565.1 Acholeplasmatales bacterium
TAGAACCCTATCTATCACTTAAAATATTAAAAAGTTTTAAAATACAATTAAGCTAATGTACCTGGATCATATGTATCAGGCTTTAATAAGTTGTGCTTTGTTTCAGCATCGAAGAATTGCATAACTTTTCCTTGGAAAGTTAACCACATCTTAGCGCCGTAAACCATAGAAGCTCTCATTTCTTCTGTTAAGTCAAGAGTTGGAATACGAACGATTAAACGAGTTTCATCTTCTGTAACACAGTGTAGGTGTAACTCAGAACCCATCATTTCGTTAACCTCAATTGTTACAGGGAATGCGTTAGTTGCGCCTTCTTCAGCTAATGTAATATGTTCAGGACGAACACCTAGAATAACTTCTTGTGGTTTAATACCATAGTTTTCTAATCTTTCACCCTTAGAACCTTCAACTGGAATGATAGCATCAAATGGACGTACGAAGTAACCTTCTGCAGACTTAATAAGCTTGCATGGGAATACGTTCATCTTTGGAGCACCGATAAATTCAGCAACGAATAAGTTATCTGGTTCATCAAATACTTCAGTTGGGCTACCAACTTGTTGAATATAACCATCCTTCATGATAACGATACGGTCACCT
Source organism: Acholeplasmatales bacterium (assembly GCA_024696565.1). Classification (GTDB taxonomy): domain Bacteria; phylum Bacillota_I; class Bacilli_A; order Acholeplasmatales; family Anaeroplasmataceae; genus Anaeroplasma. Next base: position 601 of record JAILGR010000079.1, read on the forward strand.
AAAGTCATCGCTTCAGTTTGGTCGTGTGTTACATAAATGAATGTTGTATCGATTTTCTTTCTTAATAAGATGATCTCAGCTCTCATCTGGTTACGTAATTTTGCATCCAAGTTAGAAAGAGGCTCATCCATTAGGAATACTTTAGAATCACGAACCATTGCACGTCCGATGGCAACTCTTTGACGTTGACCACCTGATAAAGCTCTTGGCTTACGTAATAAGTATTCCATAATACCTAGAGTTTCAGCAGCTGCTGTTACTCTCTTATAAATTTCATCATTAGGCACCTTTTGTAATCTTAATGAGAATGCCATGTTTTCATAAACTGTTAAGTGTGGATATAAGGCATAGTTTTGGAAAACCATTGCTACTCCACGGTCTTTTGGTTGTAAGTCGTTTACAACTACACCATCAATCTTAACTTCACCTTCAGAAATGTCTTCTAGACCAGCAATCATACGTAATGTAGTTGACTTACCACATCCAGAAGGTCCTACGAATACGATGAATTCCTTATCTGCAATGTCAAGATTGAAATCATGTACTGCAACAACTTTATTATCATAAATTTTCTTTACGTTTGTTAATTTTACTGTTGCCATATTTTTCTCCTATCCTTTAACTGCTCCACCTGTTACACCTTCAACATAATATCTTTGTAAGAACATAAATAATGTTGTAACAGGGATTGCTACTAATACACCGGCAGCACAGAACATTGTATATCTTGCGTTCTTTGCTGAATCTGTTCCAATCATATTTTGAATACCGGCTGCGACGTTGTAACCATATTTGTTACCATGTGCAATATATGATGCAAACATGAAATCGCCCCATGGTCCCATGAAACCTGTTAAAATTGTATAAATTACAATTGGTTTAGAAAGTGGAATAATAATTTTGTAGAATACTTGGAAACGGTTTGCTCCATCTACTCTTGCTGCTTCATCTAGTGATCTTGGGATTGTATCGAAGTAACCCTTAGATACATAATAACCCATACCTGAAGATGCACAGTATACAATTACTAATGATGGAACTGAACCTTGGAAGAATAACTTGTACCAATCAGATGGACCTTGAGTCATATTAGCCCATGAGAATACTTTATAAAGTAAAATCATAGATAAGAAACCAGGGAACATACCTAATACAAGCATGAAGTTCATTAAGAACTTTCTTCCTTTAAATCTTAGTCTTGACAATGTATAAGACATTGCTAATACGAAAATTGTTTGGAATACTGCTGTAAATACTGCTGTAACGAATGTATTGACATACCATCTTAAGAATGTAATGTTTGAATCGCTACCATTGAATAAGTTGATATAGTTATCAAATCCCCATTGTTGTGGGAAAATATATCCAACTTGCCATGTAGATTCTACACGTAATGATTCAAATAATAAGAATACGAATGGTAAAATCCATACAATCATCATGATTGTTAAAATTATATAAATTATTGTATTTGCAACTAATCTAGCCTTACGTTGACCCATGGCTAACTTAGGCTGTGCAACTTTTTTTCTGTATTGTTTCATTATGAGAAGTCCTCCTCATTCTTATTTGATGGCAATAAGTTGTAAATAACTAATGACAAGAATGCAACTACAATGAATATCATGATACCGATAACTGAAGCTGTCTTATAGTCGTTAGATGTACCAATGGCCATCTTGAATAACCAAGTGATAAGTAAGTCTGTATCACCGGCAACACCGGAGGTTCCGTTTGATGAATATGCTAACTTAGGATTGTTTGGTCCACCACCTGATAATAGATAAATAACGTTGAAGTTATTCAAGTTACCAGTGAAGCTTGTTAATAGATATGGACCAGTTACGAAGAACATGTATGGAACTGTAATCTTAACCAATGATTGCCATGCGTTAGCACCATCAATTTTTGCTGATTCATATAAGTCGGCAGGAATATTCATTAATACACCTGATGTAATTAACATTAAGTATGGAATACCAATCCAAATATTAATTACAATTACTAGGATTCTAGCAATATATGATTTTTCAACATCAGTCCAGAAACGTACTCTTTCTCCACCCATTGCCATAATCATACCATTGACAATACCTGTATCTGAGAACAAGTTAGAAATATATAGTAATGAAATAAACTGTGGAACAGCTGAAGATAATACTAGAATACCTCTCCATAATTTCTTAAGTTTAATTCCCTTCTTGTTAATCATCATGGCAACAATCATTCCTAAGAAATAGTTAGTGAATGTTGCAAAGAATGCCCAAATTAATGTCCATAATAAGATTTGACCGAATGTAGCACCCATGTTACTACCTGAGCTTCCTCCACCCCATGTAAATAAGGCATTGAAGTTATCCCAGCCTACCCATGAGAAGAAATTCTCACGACCATCATGGTTAAAGTCGTAATTTGTAAATGCTACTAATATCATGAATAGTGTAGGAACTACTGTGAAGAAGAAAATACCTAATACTGGTAAAGCCAATAAAGTTTTATGGAATTGATCATCAACTAATGATCTTAAATCTTCTTTATTAGACTTAATTTTCTTTCCAGATGCTAAAATTTCTTCTAATATTTTGTTTTGCTTAACATTCATTCTCCATGTTGCTATTGCAGCAAAAATAAAGACAAATGTTAATAAACCCATAAGCAATATTTGTACAGAATCATCAGTATAAATCTTTGTTTTAATCATACCGATAACACCAGTTGGGTCTTCTACCCACGCTTCTTGAACAGCTACCTCACCGATAGTGCCAGGCCAGAACATTTTGCGGAACCACATTCCACCAAAAAAGACCATGTACAAAATAAATAGCACTTCAAATATGAAGAATAGCGCCGCCCTCAAGTATTGGCCACGCATCGCATTACCAAATCCCCAAACAACATAAGAAACCTTAGTTTTCCAGTCACCTTTGACAAAGGTAAAGATAATGTCTAAAACTTCATCTTTAATAGCAATACCGCATCTCTTGAAGAAACGGCCAATTGCTTTACCTGTAGATAAAAACCAAGGACCAATTGCAAGGAAAAAAGTAGCAAGCTTATAGGTGAATTTGTGCCACTTATTTAACTGTAAATATTCAATATCTGTCAGTCTTGTCATATTTCCTCCTTATTTTTCTCTTTTTAAAGAGAAAGTAGGTTGAGGTCATTAGACCACAACCTACCATTTTTTTACTTAAAATATTTAATTAAGATAATTATTAAGCAGCTGGTAATTCAGTTACTAAGAAAATTCTAGTTACTGCGTTATCTACAACATCTACACCAACATAATATTGGCCAGCAGTACCAACTTTACAGTTACCATCAGCTGAACCTCTAATTAATAGTGCACAATCTAAATCAGCAGCAGCATCGCCCCAAGAAGTATCCCATGCGAAGCCTTGACGAATCTTGAATTCAGCACCTTCAGCAAATGTTAATTTTTCAGATGAATAGTAAGTACCATCTGTTAAATCACCAGTTGTAGCATCACCCTTAACTACAGTAATATCTGTATTCCAGCTAGCTTCATTGAATGCACCGATTACAGTTAATGCTAACTTGTTTTCTTGAGATGGATGTAAGTAATTATTAATTGCTTCATCATAAGTATCTAATGCAGCTTGTAAATCAGCATCTGTATTAGCAGCCTTAGCAGCTGTACCTAATGCAGCAGCTGTATCCCACCAAGAACCACCGATTTGGCCTTGAAGAACAGCATAATCAGCTTGAGCTTTTAATGCTAATAAAGCAACGTCTGCCTTAACTTTTTCATTTTGTTGAGCAACTAAGTTAGATGGACCCCAACCTGCTAAATCGAATCTTTCTAATTGAGCTGTAGATAATGTTAAGTATTCAGCTAATAAGTGAGCAACTGCTGCCTTCTTAGCGTCATCTTGAGGCTTAACACCGATTAATTTGTTACCATAGAATGAACCCATATGGTAACTCTTACCATCACTACCCTTGAATGAAGGAAGTGGAGCAGCAGCATATTTATCGCCTAATGCTTCTTTAACACCCTTAGATGCCCAAGTACCAGAGATAACTACTGCAGCTGGAGTAGCAGCCTTGAATTGGTCAGCTGAAGATGAACCAACATAAGCTGGAGACTTTAATAATTTCTTTAAAGCGTTCATAGCAACGATACCCTTAGCAGAGTTGTAATCGTCATCGATAGATGTGAATGCACCTGTTTCATCAGTAGTCCAAGTTGAATGACAACCAGCACCGAAGAAGAATGATGCATTATACCATGCATTTTCGCCTTCCATAGCAAACATCTTGCCATCGTTTTCACACTTAGCTAAGATTGCATCGAAATCACCAACGATATCATCAGTGATAACTGACTTATCATAATACATGAAGTAACCATTATCAGAAGTTAATGGGTAGCAATATAATTTAGAAGCTACTGTAGAAGAAGCAATTGAAAACTTATCGTTATTACCCTTTAAACGACTTACTACTCCTGATGGAACTTCAGATAAAGCACCAACTTGTACTAAACGTACTAATTGGTCTTGTGCGAAACAGTAAAGATCTGGAGCAGATGCAACGTCTGCGATAACTTGTGTAGCAGCGTTAGCTTCTGTAACACCATTTAATGTTTCCTTAACTTTGATTCCTGGGAATTCTGTTTCGAATCTTCTAATTTGTTGAGCTGTTAAATCTGTAACACCTGTAGATTCAGAAACCCAAATTGATAAATCATACTCACCTGCATAAGTTTCAGCAACTGTTGCCTTTTGTTCTGCAGTTAAGTAAGTTTCTGTAGCTTTTGGTTCTTCTGTGCCACCATTTTGGCAAGAAGCTAATGCTAATGTCGCAACACCAGCTACAGCTAATGTACTTAAAAACTTTTTCATACCTTTTCTTTTCTCCTTTTAAATATTTTTAAGTGTTTTGTTCAAAAACATGTTCTGCACACGCTTTCAGTGATTTTATTATAACACTAATATAATTCATGTCAATAGCGTTTTCATTAAAATTTTCATTTTCGAAAAAAAAATCAAAAAAATATGAAACTTTTTCATAACTTATAACATTTACGGACTTTTTATATATAAAAAATAAAGATAGCCTTACTATTTTTTTGAATGTCAAGCTATCTTTACATTATCATTATTTTGTTATTTTAAATGCATCAAATGAAGGTAATAAATTACCGTTATAATCAGCAAAACATTGATTACACCAATCGCTTCTTTCTTCTTTAGAAACTTCGCCACTTGTGTAAATTTGTGCTTCTTTTGAAGCCCATGCTATACCTTCTCCTGGGATTAATAATGGTTCCCAGAAAAATACACCAGAACATCCTTCTTTTTCTGCTCTTTTTAAAAAGGCAGTAATGAAATCTTTTTGACCTTCTTTAGTAAATGGGAATTCAATTTTCATACCAAAAGTATTAACATTATTTTCTCTTACAACTAAATGATTATTCTCGCCTTTTACATAATCTTCTAAAGTAAAAGCGTAGCCAAGTTCCATAATCATAAATTCTTTATTGAATTTCTTCTTACAATCATTTAAATTGGCAAATAATTCATCAAATGAATGATGCCAATAAGGATAATAAGATGCACCTATAATATCAAAATTGACATTATATTTAATGATTTCACTAAAGAATTCTCTATAAACTTGATTATCATAACTTCTTTCTAGATGAATAATAATTTTACAATTTGGTAATACTTCTTTTGTAGCTTTAATACCTGCATTTAAAAATGCTGCTAGCTTATCATAGTTTTTTCTTGGACCGGCTCCATTATCTTCAAGTTTAGCAATAGGCCATAACATTCCATTAGTAATCTCATTACCAATTTGAATCATCGATACTTCTACGCCTTCTTTTTTAGCGTTTTCTAGTACTTCCTTTGTATAATCATAAACATCTTTTTTAAGTTCAGAAAATGAATGACCCCTCCATGCCTTAGGCATAGTTTGTTTTGCAGGATCTACCCAGAAATCAGAATAATGAATATCTAATAAAATCTTATATCCTTTAGAAATAGCTAGCTTAGCTAATCTAATGAAATATTTAAAATCACAAGTACCAGCTAAATATGGTTTACCATCTAAAGTATATGGATTATGCCATAATCTAATACGCATATAGCTAACACCATTTTTAATAAAACGATCTAATGGATCTATTTCTTTTCCTTCAAAATAGAATTTAGCACCATGTTCTAATTCTTCTAAATAAGTTGATGTATCAACACCTAAAATCATTATTGTTCTCCTCTTTTATGAGGCATAACTTTAATAGGTTCATTATCAGCCCCAAAATCAACAACTCTCATGCGCATTAATTTATAACGATATCTAGCTTGTTCATTTAATCTTAAAACATCTTCTTCACTACCTGTAAAACCACATCTTAAGCAATAATATTCCTTCTTGCTCTCATCAAAGAACATATCCATATCGATATCTCTCATAAAGCAAGATGGACAACGATAATTTAGTTTGCCTTTTGTAGACTGAGACATGTCTTCATTCCTCCATTCTTAAATGTCTTTCTAAGTGCAATTCTAAATACAGGAGAGAAAGCAATTCCTTCTTCTACCTCATATTCAGTTGCATCACCAGACATAACAATTCTTGTTTGAATTTCAGGTACAACAATATATGCTTCTTTAGCATTTTTATGAGTAATCTTTCTACCCTTAAAGCCATATAACATATTTTCTTCATCAACACCTAGTAATACATGAGTTAAATCATCTTGATACTCAGTAGTACCATAACCAGCAGTGATATATTCAGTTAATGTTACTTCAGAATCAAGCTTAGTTAAAATATTACGTTCAGCAATAACTTCACCAGTTCCTTCAACAAATGTAAATACTGATTGAATTTCAATATCAGTTGAAGCTAATGTTACAGTAACAGGATTACAAGTAATCTTAACTCCGCCATCCACTTTTTCATATGTAGCCATAGTACGAGTTAAACATAAATCAGTCTCTTCACCCTTATAGCTTACTTTACAAGATTTAATAGTACCAGCCCCTGCATAATGTGTAAAGAAACCTGCACGATAATTGATTTGGATTAAATATGGATATGAGGCATCATATACATTTTCAGTACCAATACCAATCTTTTGAGGAATTCTTGCTACATAAGGACGTAGGTCAATCATCGCACCGCCTTGATTGAAATCTAGGCATGTACGGATATATGGGTCAGCATACCAGAATAATTCTTTTGGAGAACCATATAAAATATCTTTCCATAAAGCACACTCAGCTCTATTATAATCTGGATGACAATCTCTATAGAAATCTGCAAACTCAGCCATAGTTAAATCAAGTAATTTACCTTCTTTTTTAAGCTTGCCATAATATTTCATACCATCTTCATAAGATTGAGCTAAAAGCTCATATGGAGCTTCCCATCTACCTTTACGATTTAACCAACCTGGTCCAACGAACATCATATTATATGAATAAGTATTATATTTACCTAAATGACGATATTGATCAATTAGATTATATAGATATGGATATTCTATAGAACCATTATCATCATAGTAAATCATACCTCTTAATACATTTTGTGGATGGGTACCAAAGTTAGAACCATTACCATCGAAACAAGCCATTAAATCTCTACTTAAGTGAGGTATGGCAACAATACCAGAATCATCGGCTTTGCTTGAGGCAGGGCAATGTGAATTAACTTTAGATGGAATCCATGGGTTCCAAGGACCACCATCCATAAATGTATACCATGAATTATTACATGTATGATATGCCTTAGGGCCTTCTTCCCAACAAGTTGCTACTGCACATTTAACAGTAGGATAATGCTCTTTAATATAATTAATACAATAAGCATCTAAGAAATAAGAACCTGTAGATTCAGGATAGAAACCAAACTTTTTATAGAATAAACCAAATACATCATCAATAATTTCCGCTTTAGTTTCATCATCAAACATCCAAATACAGAAATCTTCAGTTTTATATTTTTCTTTAAATTCTTTACAAGGTAAACCAAGTAATGAAACTGAAATTTCATCACCATATTTTTCATGGTGTTCTTTAGCTAAATTACAAATCTTATCAGAAAAAAGTGATGCATAAGTAATTTGAATAGTTGTTTTTAAACCATACTTATGAGCCATTTCCTGTTGAAAGATAAAAATATCTAAAGATTCATCTGTTAAACCCTTTTTGCCACCAACTTTTTCAGCATATTCAGGAGACAATTCAGGACGATGAATAATATTTACAACAAATTTATTCTCCATATTAAATATTCCTTTCTCTTATTTTAAAATACCTGTTTTATCTGATGATTCACAATAATAATACTTAAAATGAATACCTGTCTTTGTATAATAAATATCATTAACACTATTCATAAGCTTATCAATTTCATCTTTGTTAGTTGAATTAACAAGACAAATTGCACAACCACCAAAACCAGCACCAGTCATTCTAGCACCTAAAACAATATTTGATTTTTGTAATTCACTTGCAATAACATCTAAGTGTAAACCAGTTACTTCATAATCTTCTTTTAATGACTTATGAGAAGCATTTAATAATAATCCTAATTCCTTTAAATTACCACTTGCCATTGCCTTAGTTGCAGCCTCAACACGTAATTCTTCTGTAATGGCATGTTTTGCTCTTCTATATAAATTATCAGCAATAGAATCCTTTATGCTATTTAATTCATCCATTGTATATTCACATAAAGTTTCTTTACCATATTTAGCCTTTAATACTTCTAATACACTCTCACATTCAGCTCTTCTTTCATTATATTTAGAATCAGCTAAAGCTCTTGGCTTACAAGTATTAATAATGACTAAGGTTGCACCATCTAATTTGAAATCAAAATATTCATAATTGATAGTAGCACAATCTAATAAAATAACTTTATTTTCTTCTGACATACCAATAGCGAATTGATCCATAATACCACAATTAACATGGGCATATTCTCTTTCAGCAGCCTGACTCATTAATACACAATCTAAATTAGATAAGCCTAAATTAAACTTATCATTTAAAATATGGCTAATTAATAATTCTAATGCTGCACTAGAAGATAAGCCTGATGCAGGTGGTAATGTAGTAGTCATATAAAGATCAAAACCACAGTCAATTTTAGCATTCTTATATTTTCTTAAAACATAAATAACGCCCTTTACATATTTAGTAAAATCATTAGATTCACTAAATTCATTTAAATCAAATTCAAAAATCTTTTCATGAGCAAATCCTTCAGATACCAAGCGACATTTAGTCCCCTTCTTAAATGTAACTGCACCATAAATACCTAAAGAAATCCCCATTGGTAAAACCTTTCCTCCATTATAGTCAATATGTTCACCAATGATATTGACACGACCAGGAGAAAAATATAATAATTGAGGTTGTTCATTAAATGACTTTTTATAGCCTCTAATTAATTTTTCTTTCATATTGCCTCCTATGAAAAACTTATTTATTTTTCACAAAAATTATACGAAAGAAACTATAATATTGCAATCAATTTCAACCATCTCAAACAAACTCGAAATGTTTACGAAAATATCAGATTTAAGATTATGAAAACGAGTAAGAAAATGATTGAAAATGAGTAAATTATGTTTTCATTAAGATAGTTTTATATCTTTAATATTGTATGTGAAGATAAAAATAGTAATAAAAAAAACTAACCATAATGGAGTAACATAAATACTATTTAATACATAATGCTCATC
>JAILGR010000111.1 GCA_024696565.1 Acholeplasmatales bacterium
ATATTCTTTTGTAAATACTTCAATATCGAATGAATCTAATTGATATAGACCAAGTAGTTTTTTAACTTCAGAATCATAATTAGGTGTAGAAATAGCTCTTGATAGGCTTGTTACTTCTTTTGGTAAAACAACCATATCAATATTAACATTCTTAGCTATATAGTTAGTAATTGTACCTTCAATAATCTTTGATTCTAAGACATCATAAACAGTCTTTGTCATTACTGATTTCATTAATTCAGATGGAGATTTACCTTCTACATTTCTTAATGTATCAATTAAATTAGGTATTAGATCAAAGAAAATTTCAAATTCTTCTTTATGAATTAATTTAACACCTTCACTATCTGTATCTATTAATGATGGATCTACATAAATTGATACAGTTCCAAAATCTTGAGTTAATAAAACGTTACTAAATACTACATTAAATACTTTGGAATCTAAAATATAATCAATTGCTTTTTTGCCATTAGAATCAGTGACATTCATCGCAAATGTAATTTGATCTACAAAATCATATGGGTCTCTAGTGCTTGCATCTTTTCTTAATGAAGTTATTAAATCTTTATTTTCTTTGTGAGAACAGAAAACCTCAACTGCACTTAATAAATTATAGAATTCACCATGAACTATATTACCTTGACTATCTTTAGTATTACTATAGTTTATAGTAGGTAATTTTAAATCATCGGAGAATGTTTTAAATAATCCTTCTATTATACTCTTGCCATAAGTAGAACCAAGTAAGTCACCTAGTAAGAATGAATTTGATACATTTTCTTTAACAATAGCAAATGATGCCATTGCTGATGTATGATTTGGATTAGCATCATCAAAGACATTAAAGAATATATCTATTATTTCAGCATCTTTAATATAGGCGCTTTGATATAGATTAACAATCTCAGCAATTGAATCAATAGTAGAATTAATTTCGACTACAAAATCAATACCATCATATTTTGGATTAGTATATGGGTTAATATTAGGATCTGATTTTTCAATTGTATAGCCTTGTTCGCTAAACATATCATAAACATAAGTATTTAAGCTAAATTCATATAATCTATGGAAAATATTGGACATAGACTTTGAATTTGTTTCATCGAAGAATGATAAATCTTTAATTAAAGGAATAACATTTTTAACAATTGCTAGAGTTTTTTCCTTATCATCTTCAAAAGTTTTTCTTGATGTTTTAACAACCTCAAATACGATATTAGCTAAAGCTTTAAAGTTTTGTTTATTAAATACTCCTTCAGGGCTTAAATAATCAAATTCCATGGTATTATTAGAATCTAATAACTTCTTTTCATAAGGAATTTGTTCAGCTAAATATCCTTTTTTAAATAATATTTCGATTAAACTCATTGTAGTTTCATCTAAGTTTTCAAATCCAAGTTCATGGATATGATTAACAAATGATGAAAACAATGAATAACTTAAATTAGCAAAATATGTTGTAGCTTCAAAATTATCAATATAAACTTGGAAATCTTCTGCAAAACCTTCTTTTGTCATTATAGATAGTATAGTTTCCATCATTGAGTCAGATGACATATTAGGATCTTTTACTGCAGCTCTTATTTCATCGCCACCATATTTAAATAATAAATCAAATGTGTTTCTTGCAAACTGAGTAAATGCTGCAACTTCTCTTCTTAAATATACATTTTGATTAATATCTCTATTTTCATCTTTTAAGCCACCTTGGAATACTAAATCAGCAGCAAATAGATAATATGGGGTATTTGTAGAATCTTTAAATGTATTTAATACTTTAAAAATACCAGTTGAACCATAAGAGGATATTTCTCTATAAGCATTATATGCAACATTAGTTTCTTGATTACTAAATTCTAGTTCTGGTAATGGCTCATCACCTGTACCACCAGATATTGTAAATAATAAGGCACCAAGGAATGAGAATATAATAGTTAATGAAATTAATTTTCTACCAACATTGATTAAAGCACCAAATAATCTACGTTTTTTATATTCGAATGGTTTAGGATTATATTCTTTAGGTTCATCACCTAAATCTTCTTCTAAATCAGATATAGATTCTTCTTTATCTTCTTGAATCTTTTCAACGATATTTTCATCTTCTATCGGTGTAGAGTCTTCTATAAACTCTTCAACTATATCTTCATTTTCTAACGATTCGGCTTCAACTACGACTTCATTTTCAGGAACAGATTCTAATAAAGAATCAACTTCATCATTTTCAGTTATAGTTTCTTCTTCTATATCTTTAAATTCATCTTCAGAAATAGCTTCTTCTAGTTGTTTCTTTTCTCTTCCTTCTTTTTTAGCTAACCATTCATTTCTTTTATCTAAAGATTCTTGTTTCTTTAAAGCTTCAGATTTTTCATAATTATCTTGTAACTTCTTAACATGTTTTCTTTGAGGATAAAATAGTAAATAAATGATATATAGTAAGAAGACACCAATCAAATAGAATATAGCAAATATTAAAGCAATAACCATTCTAACAGCCATATTAGCTAGGGTTGCTAAATATTGACCATTATCCTTAAGAATTAATGCTAAACCATCTGATAAATCCATTTGTTTAGGGATAAATTCAATAAAACAATCGGCAAATGTTTTATTTTCTGGTGATACTTTTAAGAAAGATTGTATCTTTCCTTCACCTATAATATTACTTACTAGATTAAATAAATTACCATCAGTTGATTCTTGATTGACCACAATAAAATAAATAATCAAAATAATACCAAATAATACTGCTGCTTGAATGAATAAAACAATTGTTTTACGCATACCTCTAATAAGCCCAAATAAGAATGCAATTAAAAGGACCAAAAGGAAAATTATTGTTGGTCCCCAATGGACAATGAATGATATTAATTGTTCACTCATAGAGCCACCTCCTAATTTATATCCATACTATATAATTTAATAACACTACTATTTAATTTATTTTATCATATATTTACGATATTTTATTATATCTTTGTCGTTTTTTTCAAAAAATAAACAATTTTAAGATAAAAATTAATAAATGTATTTTATTAAAAAACAAAAAATGGACAAAAATGTCCATTTTG
>JAILGR010000168.1 GCA_024696565.1 Acholeplasmatales bacterium
TTAGTAATGACAGCAATCTATATTTTAATCTATAGGAGATTCTTTAATAAAACTGAAATATTTGCTTTAGTTGGAATATATCCAATGGTTGCTATTACTGTTGTAATAGAATATTTCTTTAGTAATGTATTAATTGAAGTATTTGCTTCATCTGTTGCCAATTTATTAATGTTAAACATCATTGAAAAACCAGAAATTATTTATGATTCAGAATTAGGCTTGAAAAAATATGGGGCTTTTACTACTGATTCATATAAGGCTATGGTAACTAAAAAAGAGGTTACATTAGTATTTGTTAAGATTGTAAATGAGTTTCAAATTATTCAAAAATTAAATTATGTTGAACAAATAGAATATAGAAAAACAGTTGGGAATATTATAAAAGAAACAGCTAAAGATTTCTCTATGAAAGGAGAATTCTATTGGTTAGGTCAAGGTCAGTATTCAGCTGCGATTCAATCTAAATCTGATCAAGATTCAGAATCTTATGCAATGACATTAAGAAGAAGGTTAAATGTACCAATTAAAACTAATTTTGGTATTATGGATTTATATTCTAATATTGCTTTAGCTAGATGTCCTTTTGATATTGATACTTCAGAAAAATCAACTTCATTTATTGAAAACTTTTATCATATAGGTGGAGTTTTAGAGGATGTTTTAAATCTATCTAATGTTGAGAATAAAAAAGATTTTGAAATTAAGATGAATTTATCAACTATCATTAAACAAGCAATAATGAATGATTCGTTAGAAGTATATTATCAGCCTATTTATTCAACTAAAGAGAAGAAATTTACTAGAGCTGAAGCATTACTTAGATTGAAAGATGAAAAATATGGGTTTATCCCACCAACATTATTTTTACCTGAAGCTGAAAGAAATGGAACTATATATAAAATTGGAGATATAGTATTTGATTCAGTTTGTAGATTTATAGCATCAGATGATTTTAATAAATGTGGGTTAGAAAAGGTTGAAATCAATTTATCTGTTATTCAGTGTATGCATGAAGATTTGCCAATCCATTTAATGGATGCGATTAAAAGATATGGTGTATCACCAGATAAGATTAATTTAGATATTACAGAAACATCTGATCCATATAGTAAGAAGATGATGGATGAAAACATTAAGATTTTAAAAGAATTAGGATTTAGTTTCTCACTTGATGATTATGGTTCTGGTTATTCTAATATGGATAATGTTTCATCTATGCCTGTTGATGTTATTAAAGTAACAAACAATCAATCTAATAATCCAGATGTTCAAGTTATGATTGATCATTCAATCCAAATGATAAAGGATTTAAAGAGAAAGATTGTTGTTGAAGGTGTTGAAACTGAAGAAATGTTAAATAATTATGAAGGTTATTTATGTGATTATATTCAAGGTTTTTATTTTTCAAAACCTTTACCAAAACAAGATTTTGTTGATTTTGTAATTAATGAAAATAAATCTAGAAGTAATAATGATAGAGAAGAAAGTGCTACTTAAGTAGCTCTTTTTTTCTAATTATAAAGATAATTAGAATTGAAATCTATTGATAGTGATGTTATAATTAACCTAAATTGTAAAGTTTTGGAGGAACCTTTATGAATGACTTATTAAGAGAAAAAATTTTAAGAAATTTAGAAGCTAATAGTAGAATTGATTTACATGAATTAAGTATTATGCTTGGAGTATCTGAAGCTGAAGTCGCGAACGAGGTTTCTTCTATGGAAAAAGAAAGAATTATTTGTGGTTATACTACTTTAATTAATTGGGATAATACTTCTAAGGAAGTTGTTAATGCCTTAATTGAAGTAAAAGTAACTCCTCAAAGAGGAATTGGCTTTGATAGTATTGCCTCAAGAATTGCTAAATTTCCTGAAGTTACAAGTGTATATTTAATGAGTGGTGGTTTTGACTTTGCTGTATTCATTGAGGGTAAATCAATGAAGGAAGTAGCAAGATTTGTTTTTGATAAGCTATCAACTTTAGATTATATTTTATCTACCTCAACTCATTTTGTATTAAAGAAATATAAAGATCATGGTGTAGATCTTTATGAAGAAAAGAAAGATGAAAGAATGTTGGTGAGCGCATAATGCGTGATTTCCTATCTAAAAAGGTATGTGATCTTAAGCCAAGCGGAATCCGTAAGTTCTTTGATATTGCATCTGAAATAAAAGGATGTATATCATTAGGTGTTGGTGAACCGGATTTTGATACACCATGGCATATCCGTGAAGAAGGTATTTATTCTTTAGAAAGAGGTAGAACACATTATACTTCTAATGCCGGATTAAAAGATTTAAGAGTTGAGATTTCCAATTATTTAAAAAGAAAAAACAATTTAGATTATTCTTATAATGATGAAATTTTAGTCACTGTAGGTGGTAGTGAGGCTATTGATGTTGCTTTAAGGGCAATGATTGAAGATGGTGATGAAGTTATTATTACTACACCATGTTATGTTTCATATGAACCATGTGCTATTATGGCAGGAGCTAAGGTTAAAACTATTCCTTTAAAAAATGAAAATGAATTTCGTTTAACTAAAGAAGAATTAGAGAAAGCCATTACACCTAAGAGTAAAATCTTATTAATGAATTTCCCTAATAATCCAACTGGAGCTATTATGGAAAGAAAAGATTTAGAAGAAATTGCCAAGGTTGTTATTGAACATGATTTAATTGTAATTTCTGATGAAATTTATTCTGAATTAACTTATACAGGTAATCATGTATCTATTGCCGAGATAGATGGTATGAAAGAAAGAACTATTTTAATAAATGGTTTTTCTAAATCATTTGCGATGACAGGATGGCGTTTAGGCTTTGCTTGTGGGCCAAAAGAAATAATTAAACAAATGATTAAAATTCATCAATTTTGTATTATGTGTGCCCCTATTGCATCACAGTATGCTGCAGTTGAGGCACTAAAAAATGGTGATAGTGACGTTTTAGAGATGAGAGAAAGCTATGATGAAAGAAGAAGATTTCTTTTACATAGACTAAAGGAAATGGGACTACCTTGTTTTACTCCTAAAGGCGCATTTTATGTTTTCCCTGATATTCGTAAATATGGAATGTCAAGTGAAGATTTTGCATTAAGACTTTTAAATGAACAAAAGGTAGTAGTAGTTCCTGGTTCAGCATTTGGTGATTCTGGGGAAGGCTTCATTAGAATTTCTTATGCGTATTCTATAGATGATTTAAAGAAGGCATTAGCCCGAGTAGAAGCATTTATTAAAACATTAAAGTAATATTTAAGGACTTGAAATGTTAAAATTTTAAGTCCTTTTTGTTGGAGGTTATTATGGAAAAGTATGAAATTAATAAGTTCATAGAAGAATATGATATTAAACTTAAGGATTTAGATAAAGCTTTAGGTATTAATCAAAAAGAGATAGAACTTAAAGAATTAAATAAAGAAATAGAAGACCCTAACTTTTGGTCTGATCAAAAGAAGGCTCAAGAAGTAATTAAGAAATCTAATTTACTTAAAGATACTATTAATTCATATAATGATTTATCTAAACAATTTAATGATATTAATGATTTAAAGGATTCTGCTTTAGAAGATGAAGAATTAATGTCTTTACTTGAAATTGCTATTGAAGAATTTAAAGATACTTGCCAAAAAGTAGAAGAAAAGGCTTTGCTTAGTGGTAAATATGATATGAATAATGTCATCTTAGAAATACACCCAGGAGCTGGTGGTACTGAGTCAATGGACTGGGCTGATATGTTATATAGAATGTATAATAGATTTTGTGCTAGAAATGGTTTTAAAGTAACATTACTTGATTATCAAGCTGGTGATGAGGCTGGTATTAAATCTGTAACAATTCAAATAGATGGTGATTATGCATATGGATTATTTAAAGGAGAACGTGGTGTTCATAGATTAGTTAGAATTTCACCATTTGATTCAAATGCTAGACGTCATACATCATTTTGTAGTGTAGATATTGCCCCACTTATTGATAACAATAATGATTTAGTTATTCCTGATGAAGATTTAAGAATTGATACATTTTGTTCTTCAGGTCCTGGTGGACAAGGCGTTAATACTACATATTCTGCAGTAAGAATTACTCATAAACCTACAGGTTTATTTGTAGCTTGTCAAAAAGAACGTAGTCAAATTAGAAATAAAGAAATTGCGATGACTTTACTTAAATCTAAGCTATTAGATTTAGAAATAAAAAAACAAGAAGAAGAAATCGCTAAAGAAAAAGGAACACAAATGGGAATTAATTTTGGTTCTCAAATTAGATCATATGTATTTTGTCCTTATACTTTAGTAAAAGACCATAGAACAGATTATGAAATGGGAAATATTACTGCAGTAATGGATGGAGATATTTTAGGATTTATGCAAGCATATTTAAAGATGAAAGCTGGTGAAGCTAATGAATAATGAAGTAGAAATTAAAGAAAATCAAGATAAAAAAGCAAATATAAAGAAATTATGTAAGAAAAAAGCTAAACAATATATTTGGATTTCATTAGGTGTAGTATTAATGGATTTAGGATATTACTTTTTCTTTTCACAATCTGGTATTGTTGCCGGTGGTGTAACAGGATTAGAAATTGTCTTAAGACCTTTATTACAAAATATTCCATGGTTTAAGCCATCTTACTTCTTATATGGTGCTGAAGTAATATGTTTGATTTTAGGTTTGATCTTTATTGGTAAGGAATTTTTTATAAAGACAGTTTATGCAGCACTTTTATCTCCTACTATCATTTTTATATTTGAAACTACAGGAGTACCTGGTGATTTATTATATGCCCCTATTAGTGATGGTAATAAATTAATTATAAGTACTATTTGTGGTGCCCTACTTACAGGTTTTGGTGTTGGTTTAGCTATTAGAAATAATGGTTCTACTGGTGGTATGGATGTTATTCAAAAGATAATATCTAAATATGCTAAGATTCCAATCAGCCAAACTTTAATATTTACCGATTGGGCAGTTGTAATTTTATCTGGTTATTCTTTTTTAACAAATAATTATCGTATTGAATATGTAGTCTTTGGTATTTTAGCTTTAATAGCTGAAGGATATATTATTGATGTTTTAGCATTATCTATTAGACCTAGAAGAACCGTTTATGTTATTTCTGATAAACCACAAGAAATTAAAGATTTAATTTATGAAAAACTAGATAGAGGTGTAACATTCTCTCCTGTTATGGGAGCATATACAAATACAGAAAGAACTATGGTTATTTGTACAATGGATAAAAATGAGGCTTACCGTATTGTTAGTTTAATATCTGAAATAGATCCTAAAGCATTTACCTTTGTAACTTCTTGTAAAGAGGTTAGAGGAGAATATGATAAAAGAGGAATAATTTAATGCTTATAAAAAAACTAGAGAAGAAAAAGAGTAAATATTTAGTTTTAATAGAAGATAAAGAATACACATTTGTAGAAGATGTTATATTAAAATATAAAATATTAGAAAATCATGAAATTGATTCTAAAACTTTAGAAGAAGCAATCTCCTTAAATCATATTTTAGAATACTATGATAAAGCTTTATCATATCATTTAAAATACGGTAAAGGTTCTTTTGAAATAAAAAGATATTTATATGATAAAGGCCTAAATGATTATGAAGCGACAAAGATTGTAAATTTAATGATTGAAAGAAAGATTTTAGATGATGATAAATTATTAGATTCATTAATAGAATCATTAG
>JAILGR010000227.1 GCA_024696565.1 Acholeplasmatales bacterium
TAATATCATATTTGATTCTATCATTAAGACTAAAAGAAAAGAAAAAACTAAAACTATGCTACATTTATTAGAAAATGATTCTAACCCAAGATCAAAACAAGGATTAATGGTTATAAATTATTTAGAAGAAATTAAAGTAGATGTAGAAGAAGATACATTATTACTAGATAGTGGTATTAGTAAAAGTGTAATTGATACTTTAGTTAAAAATGGTTTTGTCTCTAGATATGAAGTTGATATTAACCCTAAAGAAGATATTATTGATGTAGTGGATAAAGAAGTTAGTTTAAATGAATATCAATTAGATTGTTATAAAAAGATGGATTTAAGGCAAAGGAAGATTTATTTACTTCATGGCGTTACTGGTTCTGGTAAAACAGAAGTATATATGAGATGGATTAAAGATAGTATTGATTCTGGTAAAAAAGCTTTAATGCTAGTTCCTGAAATAAGTTTAACTCCACAAATAACTTCTTTATTTTATGCTAGATTTAAAGAAAATATAGCTGTTTTACATTCTAGATTATCGATGGTTGAAAAATACAATGAATATAAAAGAATCCTAAATGGTGATGTTAAGATTGTCGTTGGTGCAAGAAGTGCTATTTTTGCCCCACTTGATAATTTAGGCATCATTATCATTGATGAGTGTCATGAGACCTCATATAAACAAACAAATAATCCAAAATATGACGCAATAGAATTAGCTAAATTAAGATCTATAACCTATAATTGTCCTTTAGTATTAGGTTCTGCAACACCTGATGTCAAAGATTATTATAAGGCTATAAATGGTGAATATGAGTTATTAACATTACCAGTTAGAGCTAATGGTAATGAATTACCTAAATCTTATGTTGTAGATATGAGAGAAGAATTAAAAAATAATAAAACTCCTATATCTAAATTGTTAAAAGAAAGCTTAATTGAGTGCTATAACAAAAAAGAACAAGCAATCTTGTTTTTAAATAGAAGAGGTTATAATACATTCGTTCAGTGTAGAAGCTGTGGTAGTGTAGTTAAATGTCCACACTGTGATGTGTCATTGACATACCATAGTAAAACAAATACTCTAAAGTGCCATTACTGTGGTTTTACAAGGCCTAATGTATCTATTTGTGATACTTGTAAATCTGACAAAATTAGATTTGTTGGAACTGGTACTGAAAAAATATATGAAGCTGTTAAAAATATTTTACCAGAAGCTCGTGTCTTAAGAGTAGATATGGATACTGTTTCTAAAATAGATGATTATAAAAGATTTTATGATGCTTTTAAGAATAAGGATGCAGATATTTTAGTTGGTACTCAAATGATTACAAAAGGTCTAGATTTTGAAAATGTAACATTAGTTGGTGTCTTAAATGCTGATTTAGCCCTACATTATCCTACATTTGATGCTAATCAAGTAGCATTTAATTTAATTGAACAAGTATCAGGTAGAGCTGGTAGAGCTAATTTAGCTGGTAAAGTTATTATTCAAACATATGATCCAAACCACTATGTAATTAAAGCTAGCGTAAATCATGATTATGATGGCTTTTATAAAAAAGAAATATTATTTAGACAAGCTTCATTAATGCCACCATTTTCAGAAGTTGTTAATATTGAAGTATCATCTGAAAATAAAAGAATGGCATTAGAAGAAGCTAATAGAATTGTTTTTGCTTTAAAACAAGAAGCAAAAAAATCTATTATCTTAGGTCCAACTGAAGCTTATCTATTTAAGAAAAATGATATGTATCATTATAATATTTCTATTCAAGCTTTAGAAGATAAGGTATTAGATAAGATTTTATATTTATATCCTTTATATCAAGATAATAATTTAGTTAATGTTTCAATAAAAAGGAGCTGATAAAATGAAAATTATATTTTTAGGTACTCCAGAGTTTGCAAGTAAAGTCTTAGAAGCTCTTGATTCTAAATATGAAATAAAGCTAGTTATTTCGCAACCAAATAGAGAAAAGAAAAAAGGCGTATTAATAGATACACCTGTTGCAAGCTATGCTAAAAGTCATAATTTAGAATTATTACAGCCAGAAGCAATTAAAGATATTTATGATGTAATAAAAGATGTAGATGCTGATACATTAATTACTGCCGCTTATGGGCAGTATATTCCAACAAAAATCTTAAATCTATTTAAAACAAAATTAAATGTTCATGCTTCTTTATTACCACTACATAGAGGAGGGGCACCTATTCAAAGGTGCTTAATGAATGGTGATACTAAAACAGGTGTTACTATTATGGAAATGGAAAAGAGATTAGATGCTGGAAAAATATATGCTAAAGAAGAATATATTATTAATCCTGAT
>JAILGR010000228.1 GCA_024696565.1 Acholeplasmatales bacterium
TATGCTATAATGATTTAGAATTTCCATTAATCATTAGATATAGAAAAAATGGAGATACAATGGATTTAGGAATTGGTAATAAAAAAGTTAGTAGAATTCTAATTGATAAAAAGGTTCCTAAAGATAATAGAAGTAATATTCCTGTTGTAATTAATGGAGATGGGAAAATCCTTTGGTTAGTTAATTATCAAAAAAGTGATTTTGTAGCTAAGATGAAGGATAAGGGAGATATATATTTATTGTGTGAGGTAGTAAAGTGATGCATGATGATATTAAAAAAATAAGTGTGTCTGAACAAGAAATTAAAGAAATAGTAAAAAGATTAGGAACAAGTATTTCTAAAGATTTCGCTGGTAAAAAGCCACTATTTATTGGTTTATTAAAGGGCTGTATTCCATTCATGTCTGATTTATTAAAATATGTTGATATTGAATGTACAATGGAATATATGAAAGTATCATCTTACGATGGTACTAAGTCTACAGGATGTGTAAAAGTAGATGGAAAAACACCTGATGTTTTAGGTAGAGAAGTTATCTTAATTGATGATATTTTAGATACTGGTAGAACATTAGATAGTGTAAAGAAGTTATTATTTGAAGCTGGTGCAAAGAGTGTTACTATTTGTGTATTACTAGATAAACCAGAAGGAAGAGTTGTAGATATTACTCCAGCATATGTTGGAGGTTTAGTACCTAATGAATTTGTTGTAGGTTATGGATTAGACTATAATGAAATATATCGTAACTTACCATATATTGGTGTATTAAAAGAAGAAGTATATAAAAAATAAAGGAGGAGATTGGGTATGCAAGATAACAATAATAAAGATAAACAACAGCAACCTAAACGTAGGAATCCCTTATTAGATTTGTTTTTTGTAATAATCTTTATTGTATTTATCGTTGGAGCTATTTTGTTTATTACAAATTTAGTTAAACGTGATCCAACAGTATTAGATTATCAAACATTTCATGATTATCTAAATAATGGAAATATTACTGAAGAGATTGTAGCTACACCTATTGGTGGAGATAACCTAGACTTATTTACTATTACTGGTAAATATACATTAGATGGTCAAACTTATGGCTTTACTACTAATGTAACAGAAACTTATTTAGAAGTTATTATGGCTGCAAGTCCTGTAAGATTAGTAGTTCAAGCTAAGGCTGATAATATATGGTTACAAATGCTTATATCATTTATTCCATATTTATTAATTGGTATTTTATTATTCTTTATGTTTAGAAGTATATTAAAGAGCCAAGGTGGAGCTGGTGGAGCATTTGATTTTGGTAAATCAACTGCCAGACTGAATAGATCTAAGACAGTTACATTTAAAGATGTTGCTGGATGCGATGAAGAAAAAGATGAATTAGTAGAAATTATAGATTTCTTGAAAAATCCAAGAAAGTATAATGAAATTGGTGCTAGAATACCAAAAGGTGTTATTCTAGTAGGTCCTCCAGGAACAGGTAAAACTTTACTTGCTAAAGCTGTAGCTGGTGAAGCAAACGTACCATTCTATTATATAAGTGGTTCTGACTTCGTTGAATTATTCGTCGGAGTTGGTGCATCTCGTGTTAGAGATATGTTTAAACAAGCAAAACAAAATGCGCCTTGCTTAATATTTATTGATGAAATAGATGCAGTTGGTCGTCAAAGAGGAACTGGTTTAGGTGGAGGGCATGATGAACGTGAACAAACACTAAACCAATTACTTACTGAAATGGATGGTTTTGGAGTTAATGAAGGTATAATCATTATGGCTGCAACTAACCGTGCTGATGTCTTAGATCCAGCACTTTTAAGACCAGGTAGATTTGATAGACAAGTAACTGTTGATTTACCAGATGTAAGAGAAAGAGAAGAAATCTTAAAAGTTCATGCTAAGAATAAAGTAATAGCTCCTTCAGTTAAATTATCTAATTTAGCTAAGAGAACTCCAGGATTCTCTGGTGCAGCACTTGAAAACTTACTTAATGAAGCAGCTTTACTTGCTGTTAGACGTAATAAAGAAGCAATTACTATGTCTGATATCGATGAAGCTACAGATAGAGTTATAGCTGGACCTGCAAAATTATCTAGAAAATATACAGATCATGAAAAAGAAGTAGTTGCTTACCATGAAGCAGGGCATGCAGTTATTGGTATAAAATTATCACATGCAGATGTAGTTCAAAAAATAACTATCATTCCTCGTGGTAATGCTGGTGGATATAATTTAATGATGCCTAAAGAAGAAACCTATTTTTCAACTAAAACAGAGTTGCTAGAAAGAATAACTGGATTACTTGGTGGTAGAACTTCAGAAGAAATTCGTTTTAAAGAAGTAACAACTGGAGCTCATAATGACTTTGAAAAGGCTACTAAGATAGCTAGAAGTATGGTTACTGAATATGGTATGAGTGATTTAGGTCTTGTTCAATTAGAACAACAAGAAGGAGGAGTA
>JAILGR010000242.1 GCA_024696565.1 Acholeplasmatales bacterium
AATATAATAAAGATATTCGTGATGAAGATATACTTCCTGCAACATTGTCAAAAGAAATCATTACTAATTTATTAAAAGAAGAATTAGGATTTAATGGCTTAGTAATTACAGACTCAAGTACAATGGCCGGATTAAATATGGCAATGGAAAGAGAATTACTAGTACCTATGACAATAGCTGCTGGTTGTGATATGTTCTTGTTTACTAAAAACCTAGATGAAGATTTTTCATATATGAAGAAAGGTGTAGAATCTGGCATTATCACTATGGAGAGATTAGATGATGCAGTTACTAAGATTTTAGCCCTAAAGGCCTCACTTAATCTTCATAAGAAAAATAAACTCCCTGTATTGGATGAACTCAATTTAGTGGTTGGAAATGAAAGTCATCAAAAAATCGCACGCGAAATCGCGGATAACTCCATTACTCTAGTAAAAAATCTTGAAAATTTACTTCCAATCACAGTAGCCAAACATAAGAGAGTTCTCTTTTATTCCCTTGAATCTAGTGCAGGGTCAATGGGCTTTTCTGTAGCGGTTGGCGCCAACAACCGCTTCATGGAGAAGCTAAAAGAGAGAGGCTTTGAGGTTACATTATTTAAACCAAAGCCTGGCTTTGAAGGAACAATGACTTCAGCAAAAGAAGTTATTGATAATTATGATTTGATTATTTATTCAGCTAATTTAGCTACTAAATCAAATCAAACAATTGTAAGAATCGAATGGGCTGAACCAATGGGTGCTAATGTGCCTATTTATATGAAGTCTGTTCCTACAATATTTGTATCACTTGAAAACCCATATCATTTAATAGATGTACCAAGAATTAAAACATTTATTAATACATATGGATCTACAGATGTTATTATTGATGCCTTAATTGATAAATTAATGGGTAAATCTTTGTTCAAAGGAGTTAGTCCAGTAGATGCCTTCTGTGGCAAATGGGACACAAAATTATAGTTATGAATAAGAAATTTTTAGAAATCGCTGATAAATATAAACCAAAACTTAATATTGAACGAAAAGTTTTAAAAGGTCATGATTGCCTATTAAAAGAAAATGATTCTGATATATATGATTTTGGAAATCATTATACAGGATCGATAAAAATTTCTTTAAGTACTAAAGGTAGATTCCCAGATGCTCCAGCATTACTTAAACTAAGATTTGCTGAATTAAAGGATGAGTTTGAAGAAGACAGTAAGAATTATCATGGTTGGATTAGTAAATCTTGGATTCAAGAAGAATTAATTCATGTTGATTATTTCCCTACTGTTTTAGATATTAAAAGAGTATTCGCTTTCCGTTATTTAGAAATTAGTGTAGTAGGTATTTCATCAAATTATCAACTACATGTAGATAGTGTTGAACTAGAAGCTACTACATCAGCACCTAAGCTTGAAGCTAAAGGAAATAACAAAAGAGAAAAACAAATTGATAGCATCTCTTTAAGAACATTAAGAGAATGTATGCAAGAAGAATTCATTGATGGTCCAAAAAGAGATAGAAGATTATGGCTTGGAGATTTAAGACTTGAAGCTATAACTAATTATGAAACATACAAAAACTATGCTTTAGTAAAAAGATGCTTATACCTATTTGCAGCAACAGCAACAGAAGATGGCGTAATTAGTCAAAGTGTATTTACTAAGCCTGAGGTTTTTGGAGATGAAGCATCAATGTTTGATTATTCATTATTGTTCATTCCAACATTATTAGATTATTATATGGAAACATTTGATAAGGAATGTGCTAATGACTTATTACCTCTTGCGATTAAGCAAATTGAAATTGCAAGAAGAAGATTTTATGGTGATATAATCAATGATTCAGATCAATTAGGTTGGTGTTTCTTAGATTGGAGTTTAGAGCTTAATAAACAAGCAGGGGCTCAAGCAGTATATATTTATGCTGAAGAGGCTTTGGTTAAATTATTAAAGCTTTTAGGGAAAGATTATAAGATTTATTTAGAAGATATAGAAGCTAAGAAAAAGGCAGCTTTAAATGTGTTCTATGATAAGAAGCTTGGTTTATTTGTTAGTGGTAAGGATAGACAAATATCTTATGCAACAAATTGTTGGTATATTCTTTGTGATATTTTATCTGAAGAAGATTCTGCAGATTTATTAATAAGATTAGAGAATAACAAAGATGCAATTAAACCTGTTACTCCTTATATGTACCATCATTATGTCAGTGCTTTAATAGCCTCTGGCTTATATGATAAAGCATATGATGTAATTATGAATTACTGGGGAGGTATGGCAGATTTAGGAGCTGATACATTCTTTGAATTATACAATCCACAAAATAAAGATGAATCTCCTTATGGTGGAAAACAAGTAAATAGCTATTGTCATGCTTGGAGCACTACTCCTTCATATTTCTTGCGTAAATATTATTTGAAAAGTAGGTAATTTATATGGTAAAGGGTATAATTTTTGACTTAGATGGTGTTTTAGTTCATACAGATGAATTACATTATAAAGCATGGAAAAAAATCGCAGATGAATTAGAAATTCCATTTGATAGAACAGTTAATAATAGATTAAGAGGTGTTTCTAGAATGGAATCATTAGAGATTATTTTATCTTATTCTGATAAGAAATTCTCAGAAACA
>JAILGR010000248.1 GCA_024696565.1 Acholeplasmatales bacterium
CTCTTAATCCATATTTTTTTAAAAGGAAGGGATACTCTTGAGTTAACAGAGGAAGACAAGTGAATATGGCAAATTTTTCTTACCATAGGGTTTTTATAACGTTCCCAAGGTGCCGTTATAATTTCAACATCATTGCTGTCAAGCATAAAACGTCCATGAACATCAATTTCATTATGTATTTGACCTGTATATCGAATAAATTTCATTTTAATCTCTTTCCGGATTTAAGCAACTTCATTTTAAAGTATTTTATAACTTTGCGCATGCTATTTTTATCAATAACATATGAAACAACACCCAATAATAATACGCTAAAAATAGCAATACATATTGCCATTACAGACCAATTCAAAATACCTTTGATAGGTATTTTTGAGGTAATAAAATATGAAACACAATACATTATAATTAAACATATGAAAGTCACTGAAATATGCCTAATAAAATGATTATTATTAAATCCTTCAACTTCTTTTTTTAACATAAAATGTTGATAAAACGTATTTGTAGCATAAAAAACGATAGATCCGCACAATACTAATCTATAATCAAATATAGTACATACTACAGCTATCCCTAGCGTCACGACACAAGTAATACTTGTTTGTATTGCTGATTTTTTAAACTTTCCAGTAGCAGACACCACGATATTATATGGAACTCTAGCCGCATAAAATACTCCATATAGAATACTTTCCACCACCAATATTTTACTAACGTACTGAATATCCTGTACATTCTCTGTATATATTTCTACAAAAGGTATAAAAAGAGGAATTGCGCACATGTATAAAAACGTATTCAGAGCAATCATAGTATATTGGAAAATTTCAAATACATCGTTGGTTTTTTTTATATTGTTTTCTGCAACTACGGCTCCGAAACTTGGTCCAAAAGAGGAATAAACAACTTGTGCTATCAACGACAATGAATTCACCACCATCATGTAAACAGAAAGCACACTTGATTCAGCAAGTCCATATAAAACTGTAATAATAACCGATTGGGAAGCCACATTAACAGTATGCGCAACCTCATTAGCGAATGCATACCCTACATTTCGAAAAATGAATTTGTGTCCCCCTAAACCACTTGTCTTATCAATACCTAATTCTTGTTTCTTTTTATTATAATAATATCTTAAAAATATGACCTTACATATAGTTCCAACAACGGAAGTAGTATATAGAAAAATGAAATGCAAATTTATAACGCAAATTAAAATTTGTCCACAATACATTATCAACGTTGTAATAAGCATTCCTATACTTATTAAGTATTTATCCTGAATCGCTGTTAATAATACACTTGTAGTTGCGGTAAAATACAAATCAATCAAAGTATTAAAACTAGTTAACAAGCATGCAATTAAGACAAAAAATGAAGACATGTTTCCTTTTTGGAAAACAGCAAGAATAAATGAACTCAGTATACATACCACAAGGGAAATAAGTGAAATTATTCCATAAGCATGTTGAACTGATTTAATTATGTCAGCTATCTTATCCGTATCTTTTTCTTGAATTGGCTTGTACAAACTATAAGTTGCGGCCGTAGTTATTCCAGCACTAGCTAATGATGATAAGAGTATAATTTGTTTTATTGTTGATGTTAAGCCATTTACTTCAGAACCATACGTACTAAGAACAACATACGGAACTATAAGCCCCATAATCAATGTTACAACTTGATATATCCCTTGCCATAAAAAATTGATTTTAACTTTAATAAACTTATTCATCGAATTACTACTCCAAGTACCACTGCAACTATCTTAAGCAACCAAAAAAATCCAAGTAAAATTTGTGTCTTTTTGATTCAATATTTTTACAATTATATGCTTTAGCATGTTCAAAATTATTCTTTGCCTGTAAAAGAGATTCTTCTTTTGAAGAGATTTGCAATAATTTTTTTTCTATTCTTTCTGGCATGTTAGTTTTTCTATATACATATTTTTTTTCAATCAATTCTGGTATCCCGGCTGTTTTTGCTCCAATACATGGTAATCCTCTACTCATTGCTTCCACCATCGCTCTAGGCAATCCCTCTTGCAGACTAGGTTGAATATATATATCTATAGAATCAAGCCACTCAAAAACACTTTGATGAGATAGTTTACCAAGAAACTGTACTTGCTTTTTTATTCCAAGTTTACACGCATACGTCTTTAAATTGGCATTATTTCCTTGCCCCGCCAATTGATAAACGAAATTAGTGTATCCATTATCCTTTAACCGTTTTATTGCTTTCATTACATACTGCTGTCCTTTATATTTTACATCAACAGCTGCAGCAGTCCCTATTATTATATTATCCTTTTCTTGCTTAATCTTACTTATTCTATTATCTAAAACATAAGAATCGACATCCATAAGTTTTACATTCGATAACCCGATATGCTTCCCATAGGTAGGATACCTTTTTTGTAAATAGTCTAATGTTACATAATGAACATAATCTGCCTTCAAAATGTCTTGTTTACACATCAGTTCTAATGGTGCTGCTATTATTTTCCCTTTAACGCTATGATTCCAAAATGCGTCCCATTGTACTCCGCCTATTTCTGCTAAGTATACCTTATGATATTTTCTTGCCGCTTTACATACCCAGTGCACAAATATTCCTTGATATCTCACAAATACTTTTTCAAATTTCTTAACGGTACTGTATATTACTTTATATGTAGACTTAATACGATTTATTTTCCCATTGATATTTGTTGGTAAAAAGAATGATTTTTTTATATTCACATAGTCATTTAATCTAATTAGTTTATTAGGCTCTTTAACGGGTTCTCCTTTGGTTAGAGTATAAAAATTATTTGTAAATCCAATAAATCTATCAAACCAACCAAGATCATCAAGATATACATTTCCTTCTATATCGTAGTATAGAATGACATCCGGTGCACAAAGTAAAACATTATCCGACATAAACTATATTATTGAAACAGATCAACACCTGTCTCGAAACTCCCTTCTTAAATCATCCGTTATTGCTTAAAAAATTATTATCTATCATGTGTCCAACGAATATTTTTTCTTATCACCCTAACGGGTGAACCAACATATATACAATTATTATTATCTAGATGTTTATTAACTAAACTATTCGCACCAATTACGCACCCACTAGGTACTTTTGCTCCTTTAAATATTAAACATTTCTGTGCTAACCACACATTATTGTTAATTGTTATATCCCTTGCTTCATTGAGTCTATTCTGGTTCATATCAAAAATTGCATGTCCATCGCTTGTCCTGATTTCTACCCCATATGAAACCAAACATCCATTTCCAATCTTCAGTTTTGTTCCTTCTAAACACGTCAAATTACTTTCGCCAAAATTTCCGTTTTTTCCAATAATAATTTTGTTTTTGTTATCCCAACAAGATAATTTTGTTTTTGTAAAATGAGTGTATTCTCTAATATCTATTACATTATTATCGCCTATAATCTCAATATTTATTCTTTTAGCAACACCACCTGGCATATACCGAACAACATTATTATTGCCTAATATTTTTATTCTGCTATTTAATAACAATCCTCTAATATCAATTGTGTTATTCTTTCCTTTTACTATTCTACGATTAACAAACAGCAAGAAAAACATTTTTCTGATAATAGCATAAAAAAAAGCATTTTCTGTAAAAATTTTTGAATTCAAAAAGTCTCGCTTATACTTTTTCATAATATCCTCACATACATATTTATTCAAAACCCATCCTTGTACTGACAAAAAAATTATCTACAAAATCTGCAAAATAGCCCTTAATGATAACATCAAAAATAAACCAACCTAAACATATTGAAAAAACAAAAAAAACTATCATAATTCTTTTTCTTTTACATATATAATCTCTATAACAATTAACTCCAAGATGTAAAATAGCTATCAAAGTCACGTCTCTAATTAATCGATAAAAAGTAGCATTTACAATTACAAGAGGAAAGAAAAAAGCCGATAGCATTAATATATCAAATATTCCTTTAGACTTATCAAATGTAAGAAATGAATTCCTCGCTTCTAATTCATAAATCGAATCATCCTTTATCTGTAAATATAACAAAACTTCTTCATTAAAAACCCTTTTTCTCCAATAAACAATCGCAACTATCGCAATTGTCAAAATCATCAAAGATGCTAAAGGACTAAATCCAGTAACTGTTGAATAGCGAGGAGCATAAATAGTGTTAACTTCTGTTCCAAGGAGAGAAATAAATGCATTAAACATTGATGTCATCATAACATTTTGTCTGAAAATTATCAAAATGAGTGACATTAAAGACACTATTCCAAAAAACGATTTATAGAATGTTGATCTTCTACTATTTAGTAAAGATGAATGTATCAAAAGAAATATCAAATACAATAAGAAGGAAACATGAATAGTGGCTGCTATACAAACAACAAAAAATTCTTTTACATTTGCCTTCTTGCTTTGATTATTGGTTGTCGGGAAAATATGTACTAAAACAGCCATTGCACATAAATTTTTCATCTGTCCAGATACTGGAAGAATAAAATATATCATATACGCCACAATGATTAAGTTTAAATTTGCTCCCATTTTTCGAGCAACGCAAAAAATAGAAATAAGAGACCCTGCTACAACCACAAAATGAAATTGAGTAAACGTTAGACCTATTATTTTACATAATTCATTTATCAATCTAAACCCAAACTCAAATCTTGAAATAAGAGTTGTGTTCTCATATAATATTTCATAATTTCGTAAATCATAGCCAACGACACTTCCATTATATTCTATTCCTGCAGCAAACAATACCATAAACATGGCAGAAACAATAGTAATAATATTGTTTTTGCGTCCTTCAATTACACATAGAATATTACATACTATTATTATTATATAAACGACTCCAAGTAGATTCATTATTATCCCCAAAGATCACAGAATTAATAACTTTTATATATTTATATTCATCAAGCTTTGTTTCTTCAATTTTCTTAAACTCTATATTCATAAATTTTTTCAGGTTACGAATATCATCATATCCCAAAATAAAAAATCTGCTACTATCATATAATTCAAAATCTAAAATCCCTAGGTTATTTGTAATGCACTTTTTTCTATCAAATACTGCTTCTAATTCTCTTTGCGTTACGCTCTTTTGATTCTCTGGAACGATGTTTAAAATAGCTTTGCTTTTATTTAGAATTTTTAAATAATCAGTGTATGCCATAACTCTTTTATAATGTCGATTTTTAAAGAGTAAAAATGAGCGGTCTGCACAAATATGAAAATATGTAGAGAACCCATTTTTTTCAAAATATCGTTGGTAATTTAATAAAAGATTTAGTCTTCCTTTATCTCTACCAAGATATAATATATCTATTTTTTCATTTTTTTTATTTTTTCTTAATCTATATATATCATAATAATATGCATGTATTAGTTTCATCCCATACTCACGGCAATCATCTTTATCATAAGACCATTTTTCAACATAAGAAGGAGCATTATCCGGTCTAAATGTTTTATCTGCTCTATTCTCATATATCAACTTAATATTCGCTTTGGGACATTTAATATGAACCCACCTGATAAGATCAGCGCTCAATAACGGATCCATAAAAACTATTGTTTTCGCATTAAAATCAATAATTTGTCTATTAAACCATATCTCAGGATGAGGTAATGATAATTTAAACCAAATTTCTCGTACCAATCTGAAAAATATATTAAAATCCTTATATGGTATACAAATTTTAAACCCTGATTTCTTTATGGCATCATATACATAGTCTTTTTTTAATTTTGCTCTTACAAAACAAACATCGTTATACATATTTTTCCACCCTTAATAACATCTGATTCACTATATTAAATACTATA
>JAILGR010000031.1 GCA_024696565.1 Acholeplasmatales bacterium
AAATATATCTACTAGAGATATTATTTATATTGAAAGCATCGTTTCTAGTGGGAAAATGGAGGCTTATATAGAATTTTTAAGAAATCGTAAGCCTATTTGTAATAATATTAAGAATAAGCCTATATTTGCTAAAACATTAAAACAAAATGAATATGTTGATTGTATTAAAAAACATGATTTAATCTTTTCAATTGGTGCAGCTGGTACTGGTAAGACATATCTTGCAGTATGTTATGCTGTTAGAGAATTAAAAAGTGGTAATTATGAAAAGATTATATTAACAAGACCAGCAGTAGAAGCTGGAGAATCTTTAGGTTTTTTACCAGGAGATTTGAAAGAAAAGGTAGATCCATATCTAAGACCTTTATATGATGCATTATATGAAATGTTAGGAAAAGATGGGGCTGAAGCTTTAATTGAAAAACAAGTTATTGAAATAGCGCCTTTAGCATATATGAGAGGTAGAACACTAGAAAATGCATTTATTATTCTAGATGAAGCTCAAAATGCAACTATCGATCAATTAAAGATGTTTTTAACTCGTTTAGGTTTTAATTCTAAAATGGTTATTACAGGTGATATTTCCCAAGTTGATTTACCATCCTCTAAAAAGAGTGGTTTAAAGCTAAGTAAAGACTTATTATCTGATTTAAGTGAAGTAGGTAGTATTACCTTCGATCACTATGATGTAGTACGTCATCCATTAGTTGGAAAAATAATTGAGAAATTTGAGCAACTTAAATAACGACGTTGTGAAAATGAGAAAAAATATGCAAAAAGTGCCAAAAAACACGCAAAAAGTGGCACTTTTTTGTTTTTATGCCTTGAAAATGCTTTCATTTCATTTTATAATTACTATAAACGCGTGTGTGCGATATAAGGAGTGTGAAAGAATGAAGAAGAATTATTTGAAATCCTATTTTAAATCATTCGGATTTCTTGCAACTTTAATGGTTATTATACTATTTGCAGTTGCAGGTTTAGCTTTTTACGTTTTTGACATTTTGAAAAACGATACCTACACATCTATTGCATGTGCCGCTATCCTAGTAGTTATTGGCGGTGGTGCATTAGTTGGATTAACAGGCTTAAGAAACTCAAAGGTTTGTATGACAGACTTTATTCGTATAAGTTTCTTTGTGGCAAGTATCTTACTTGGTGTATTCGTTATCTTATCAAAGAGTCATGCAAGACAAATGATTGTTTATTTTGCTTTTGCTGGTGTATACCTAGTTGAAATTATCGTTCGTTGCTTATCTATTACAGAAGAAGCTGGCGATATGGGTATGAAAGCATACTTTGGTGCAATTGGTTATCGTTACAATCCATTAGTATTAATGTTAGTATCAATCGCTTTAACAATTGGTGTTGGCATCGGTGCTAGATATGGTTTATTAGATAATTTAGCAATTTTAAATTCAGTTAACATGAAGTATTTTGCAATTGGTGGTGCTGCTGCATTATTGATTATATTATTTGTATCAGCAATGGATAAAGAAACAGATGCATCTATTCTAGATTGTATTTTAGTAGTTTTATTCTTAGCAAGTATGTATGCTCCAATTGTAATTTTCAAGTATTTAGTAAGCTCTACATTAATTAAATTATTATTATTACTTGTTGCATTATGTACAATTGCAATTCTTGCTCGTGCTGTATTCTATAACAAAGACACTGTTTATGATACAAATAGACATAAATCAAGTACTTATTATAGATGTGTATTTGGCAAATATAATATCTTATTAGCTGTTGTTATGGCTGCTGTAGTTGTAATATTATGTACATTAGCTGTATTATATGCAGATGCAGATTTAAATGGACCTTCTCGTTTATATGAAAACTTCCATAGATTCATTAAGGGATTAACTCCATTCTTATTCATTATGTTATTTGCTGGTGCAGCAATTGCGATAGTAGTAATTTTAACAGTACTATTGTTTGTATTCCGTAAGTTTAAGTCTACTGAGCCTGAAAAGGTAGACTGGGTAATCGTTACATTATTGGTAGCAACAGGATTTGCTATTCCATTCCTTGCTTGCGCAACACCTGAATTATTTGCATTAATGACAAAGAATATCCTTATCTTAGTATTTGCAATCTTATTCATTGTTGTATTTGTGTTAGCAGTAGTATTACAAATTATCCGTATTAGAAACTTTGATTCTATGGCTGCTATTATTGCTGCAGAAGCTGAACAAAGAATGAGAGAAAAGAAAGAAGCTAAGGAAGCTGAAAAGGCTGCTAAGGAAGAAGCTGAAAAGGCTGAAGCTGAAAAGAATTATGATCCATTCGCTCTTACTGAAGAGGATGAAGCTATTTATGCTGCTCAATATGGTGAAGAAGAAAAGAAGGAAGAAGAACCTGAAACTAACCCTTATGAAGAAGAAGTAGTTGAAGAAGCTCCTGCTGAAGAAGAGGTAGTTGAAGAAACTCCTGCTGAAGAAGCTCCAGCTGAAGAAACTGCTGCTGAAGAAGATGAATTCGATGCATTCTTAAACTCTGTTCCTGAAAAGAATGAAGAAGAAGCTCCTGCTGAAGAAACTCCTGCTGAAGAAACTCCAGTTGAAGAAGCTCCTGCTCAAGAAGCTCCTGCTGAAGAAGCACAAGAAGAAAATCCTTATGAGGATGAAGAAGAAGGCGAAGATGAAGAAGAAGACGACGCCGATGATGCTGAAGAAGTTGAAGAAGAAGCTGAAGAACCACATGAAGAAAGCCATGCTAAGGAAGCTTCTATTGATATCAAAGAATACGTTGCAGTCGATGAAGAGGGTAAACCTAAGAAGATTAAACGTAGATTCAATACTAAGATGATGTTTGCTCCTTATGAAACTAAGGAATACTATAATGAAATTAAGAACTACTTAATGATGTATCGTGCTAAGGGTAGATGTAGTGCTAGAT
Organism: Acholeplasmatales bacterium; assembly: GCA_024696565.1. Classification (GTDB taxonomy): domain Bacteria; phylum Bacillota_I; class Bacilli_A; order Acholeplasmatales; family Anaeroplasmataceae; genus Anaeroplasma. Next base: position 2,905 of record JAILGR010000031.1, read on the forward strand.
GTGAATCATTTAGATATAAAGGCCTAGTTGCTAAGCTTGCTCTTGGTGGAAAAGCTATTAAAGTATTCTTAGCATTAGATCCTCAATTAATTGAGCAATATCCTAAGTATCACTTAAAGGACGTTTCAGAAAAGCGTCAATATGCTGAAGTACCAGTAATGATTAAGGTTCGTTCTGACCGTTCATTAAAGTACTGCAAAGAATTAATTGATTTAATGTTTGCTAACCGTTTAGTTAAACCTAAGAGAAACTTTGAACCTACAAATTATGTTCCTCAATTAATTCCTAATGGAGAAGCAATTTTAGGTAACTTAGGTATGGAAACATACTACTTACAAAACACAATGAACGTTAATGGTATTCCAGCTGAAATGCCAGATGACTTAGTTGAATACTTACCAATGATTCCTGGTGATGAGTTAGATGGTGAAGAGGAAGAAGCTGTTGCTTACCTTGATACATTATGCTTACACTTTGAAGATGGCGATGAAGTTACACTTGACGTATTAAAGTCAATGCATATTTGCCAAAAGGGTAATATTTTAAGAATTAAGGCTAGAGGTACATTAGATCGTAAGTTAATCATCTACGCTGAAAAGTTCGACGAAGATGCATTAAAGATGATTATGTGTACTAATGGTACAGCTGTACGTATCGTACGTGATGTTGAATAATATAATTAGCGCCTATTAGTAGGCGCTTTTTTTGTTTTAATTAATAAAAATGGAATTGAATTTTTTTGAATTTTTTTACATTTTAATTGAATTTCTTTTAAATGATGTTATAATAAAGGTGTTAATGTAGATGTATTTTTTGTATTTAATAAAAAGAACTTGTATAATTTACAAATAATTTAAAATATTTATAGACGATGGGAGGATATTAAAATGGGTGGATTTTATGGAGGACATACTTCAGGCGGTTGTGTTACTTCAGGCGGTGGTGGCAGTATTGACAGTAGTTCAAATCCTCATTATAAAAGAAATGGAGAAAAAGATCCTAAAAGTTTAAATAGTTTTATAGAAAATAACAAAAATTCTTATAAAGAAAATAATTATAGAAGAGGATATGTATCAACAGGGGCAAATGTCTTCTCTATTATAGTTGGAGTATTTGTTTTAATTTTTGGTTTAGTACTTGGTATAGCTATGTGCAATCATTCAAATATTACATTAGGTGTAGTATTTATGATTTCAATCTGTGGTTTGGGGCTATTTATAGTTATTGCCACAATTGTTATAAAAAGTCGTGAGAGAAAGTATGCGCATGAGCAAATAGACACAAATAAAGATGAAAAAGTAAGCTGGGAAGATCTAAGTAATAATAATAAAGAAGAAAGTTATAGTGAGAATTCTTCTCACACATACACAGAAAATAATGAAACATATAGGAAATTATTAGCTGTTTCTAGTTTGCCTAATAGTAATCATATATTAACTATCATATTTCGTGTAATTGGGGCTTTCTTAATTATTGTAGGTGTATTAATATTTTTCTTATTGGCAGAAGAAAAAGTCTCTGCTACAGTTACATCTGCGGCTTGGAAAATGGAAAGAAATGGAAGCTATTATGAAGTGTATGATTTTACATATGAGTATGGAGACAATACATATACAGGTCATGGGGATGATAATCCTTCACATGATGAGAATGGGGAAAAAGTATTTAGTGTTAATGTAGGAGAAGTTTATTATATATATGTAAATAAAATAAATCCAGCTCATTATAATTTTCAAGAATCATCATCATCTAATACTTGGTCTATAATATTTTGGGTTAGTGGTGCTGTTTTAGTAGTTCTAGGTTTCATACTTAGAACAAAATATTTAATGGCTATTAGACATGTATTGTCTCCATACTCATATGTAAAATC
>JAILGR010000063.1 GCA_024696565.1 Acholeplasmatales bacterium
TAGAGCGTTCGGTTCATACCCGAAAGGTCGTGGGTTCGACCCCCTCCGGAGCCACCATTTATGGACCCATAGCTCAGTTGGTTAGAGCCACCGGCTCATAACCGGTTTGTCACAGGTTCGAGTCCTGTTGGGTCCACCACTTATATACATATGGAGAAATACCCAAGAGGCTGAAGGGATCGGTCTTGAAAACCGACAGGTGATGAAAGTCGCGCGGGGGTTCAAATCCCTCTTTCTCCGCCATATATATCGCGGGATGGAGCAGTCTGGTAGCTCGCCGGGCTCATAACCCGGAGGTCGTTGGTTCAAATCCTTCTCCCGCAACCAAGTGGTCCGGTAGTTCAGTTGGTTAGAATGCCGCACTGTCACTGCGGAGGTCGCGAGTTCGAGTCTCGTCCGGACCGCCACTTTTTAATTTAATAATCGCCTCGGTAGCTCAGTTGGTAGAGCACAGGACTGAAAATCCTGGTGTCGGCGGTTCAATCCCGCCCTGAGGCACCATTTTTATTTTCAAACCTACCTTTCTTATATATGAAACATTGATTTATTCAATGTTTTTATTTTTTTCTTAACTTTTTTCGTGTATAATTATAAAAGTAGTAGTGTAGTTTGAAAGGAGTGTTCGTATGTTTCAAGAATTCCTACAAAATATTAAGAACTTTTTTGACAATAATTTGATAGCGACTATTATTTTTGATGGTTGGTTATCATTAATGGTTATATCAATAGTAGTATTACTTGCTTTAAAGTTTAGAAAAGCACTTAGTTTAGCAATTATTGGTGTTTTATTATTAGCATTTTGGTGGGTAGCTAAGCTATTAGATTTATCAGTTTCCCTACCATTATATACTATTGCAACAACAAATTTTGTTGTGATTTGTGTGGTTATAATGGCACCAGAATTACGCAAAATGATGGAAATGCAGCCTAAGAGTAATCAAGAAAAGGCTTTGATTGTATCTCCAACACAGGCTACTATTGAAGCTGTATCTGATGCTGTATTCAACATGGCTTCAATTAAGGTTGGTGCCTTAATTACTTTTGAACAACATTATTCATTGGAACAGTATTCAGAAAGAGCTATTTCTTTAAATGCTGATGTATCAAGAGAACTTTTAGAACAAATCTTTATTAAAGATTCTCCACTACATGATGGTGGTGTTATCATCCGTGGTAACAAAATTATTTGTGCGGCTGCGTATTATACATTAACACAAGTAGATTTGGATAAAACTATTGGTTCAAGACATAGAGCCGGAATTGGTATTTCTGAAATCACTGACTCATTAACTGTTATTGTATCTGAGGAAACTGGTGATGTACACGTTGCAAACTCTGGTTTTATGAAGATTATGAGTAATAAAAATGAATTGATCGAATACTTAAGTACTTACTTAGGAAAGACAGTATAGGAGGTATTGTATGAGAATATTTAAACTTGTTATTAGTACAATAGTTGAAGCAATTACATCTCCATTTACTTTACTCTTCCGTACTAAGGCTCAAAAGAATTCAGGTAAAAACACTAACATATTTGTGGTTTTATTATTATCTATTTTAATTGTTGCTGCGATATTATTTTTCGCTTATTATGAGAGGTTATTTGCATGGTAGAATATATTAGCCAAAGTCCAGTTATTCCTGTTGTAATTGCTGGACTTGTAGTTATCATCGTTCTTTTGCAATGCTTAACAAAGAAAAGATTCTTAAAGTTTAGATTTGTTTTTTCATGTATTGTTGCTTTTGGGGCAGTGATGTTTTTAGTTTTCTTTAAGGAAATACAATCTGCTAATGATGAATTCTTTATGATATTAACTTATATTGGATTAATTTTAGTAGAAGTATTATCAATGGTTATTTTATTTAGTACTATTGATTTTTCTATGGCAAGGGAAAAGTTTCAAAAGGCTTTGACAACTTCTTTAAATGAAAATAAGTTTTTTGTTTTATTAGACAAAAAAGATAGAGTAAAGAGTATTTCAAGTTGTTTACTAAAAAACCTTGAAATAAGCGAAGAAAATGCTTTATATAAGAATTTCTTTGATGTGGTTGAAATTAAATATAGAATCATTGGCTTAAATTCAGAAGAATGCCTAAAAGAAGACGTTAAGAAATTTTACACTCATTATGATAAAAAGGTTCAAGACGGAGAAAAGAAAACATTAGAACTTAATTTACAAAATGATGACGGTAGTGAGGCAGCTTTCTATTTTACAGAAGAGGTAATTTTCAATCATGGTAAATATTCTGGTAGAATTTTACTTGGTGATATGAAAGATAGAGATTCTTTAGTTGGTATGGAAAAAGAATTAACTGAGGCTCAAGAAGAGTTAGAATTAATTCGTAGTCGTTTCACAACATTACTTTATAAAACTAATGATGGCATTTTCTTTAACAATATGACTGATGAATCTATTTGGGTTAATGATGTTATTGTTGAAAAGCTTTGTTTAAATGGTAATTCTATGTCTCAAGCAGAGTTCTTTTCTAATATGCATCCTGATGATATTGCCTTATATCAAAACATTTTAAAGAGCTCTAGATCTTTAGATTACGAAGCTACTTATAGATATAATACTGGAAACAATTATGTTTATGTAAAAGAAGTAGGACAAAGAATTGCTTTAAATGGTACTGTTGAATATTGTGGTATTATGAATGTTATAGATGACTATCATTTTGAAAAGACTGATACAATATTGGATACTCTAGGCACAGAACCTGAATTATTAAATCGTTATAAACAATTGATTAATGAAGAAAATAATGTATTTTTAGTTGTATATTTTAAGATTGCAAGTATTCCAGAAATTAATGAAAAATTTGGTAGAGCAATTGGAAATATGATGCTAGGAGAATACATATCATTCTTCAAAAAGAGTTATGTTACTAGTGGAAATATTTATAGAACATCAGGATTAGAGTTTGTTGCCCTAATTACAAATTTCAACCGTATGGAAGCATTGTCTAGTGCTTTAAAAAATAACGAGAAGATTTTACATATTTCTGCAACATATGCTAATGAAAAAATTTCTACAGATGTCTTTATGGGACTTTCTTATTCAGCAGATACAGGCAATAAGAAAGAAACAATTAATCAAGCTAAAGATGCATTACGTATTGCATCTAATCCACAATTTAAATCATCATATGCATTCTATAAGGATGTGAAATAATGACTAAGGAAGAAGCAAGGAAAACTGCCCTTTCCTTAAGAAAAAATAAAGATCATAATAATATATCTAAAAAAGTATTAGATGATATTATTTCTTCTAAAATCTTAGATAAATATAACAATATTGGTATATATTA
>JAILGR010000090.1 GCA_024696565.1 Acholeplasmatales bacterium
AATATAAACTGTGGTTCTCTAAAATATTTGTCTAGAGATATTGATCTTTGGACTAATGATTTAAATGAAATAATTAATAGACTTTAAGAATGATCTATTTTAGGAGAATTAGTTATGGGTCTAAAATACGAATTCACAGACGAAACTATCAAACGTATGGGTCATATACTATATAGAATTAAAAGACTCTCTGATGGTAAGCTCGGTGGTTTCATAGAAAAAGAATCAAATCTTAGCCAAGAAGGTAACTGTTGGATAGATAACAATGCCTGTGTTTTTGGCGATGCTGAAGTTCTTGGTAATGCTAGAGTTGAAAATGAAGCATGGATTTATGAAAATGCTAAAGTTTTTAGCAATGCCTATATTTATGATAACGCTAAGATTTTTGGCAAGGCTTGGGTTTATGACAGTGCTAAAGTTTTTGGTAATGCTATAGTTCATAATACAGCTTTTGTTAAAGGAAGTGCTCAAGTTTATGATAGAGCTAAAATTGAAGATGGTGCTTTTGTTTGTGATGATGCTCAAGTTTTTGGTGATGCTATAATTAAAAACAATGCTTGGATTTATGATCAAGCTAAGGTTTATGGAGATGCTCAAGTTTATAACAAAGCCAAAATTTATGGTAATGCGAGTGTTTTTAACTCCGCTCAAGTTTATGATAATGCCAAAGTTTATGACAGTGCTATCATTTATGAATATGCTAAGGTATATGGCAAGGCTCAAATTTACAATAGTGCTAATGTTTCTTGCAATGCTAAAATATATGGCAATGCTCAGGTTTACGGTAATGCTGAAGTTACTGGTTTTGCTAAAATTTATGACGATGCTACAGTTTATGACAATGCTAAAATATATGGTAATGCTGTAGTTGAATATAATAAAATTATTTGCGGCAATACTAAACTTGGTGGTGATTACTAAAATATAATAGTGGATAGCCTTAGTTTAATAAGGAGATAACAGTGCCTTCTCACTGAGCCACTCTTATATACATAGAAGGAGGTAATTATGAATATTTATATATCTTACTTTTATAATATTAGATTTTTTCCTGAAACATTGCTACCAGTATCTACTGCAGCATGGGATCCAAAATGGTTTCATAATTTTGGTAAATCTAATGAAGTATTTAGAGATAAAAGAAACATAGTAAATGGTGTTAGAATGGATGAGTTTGCACCAGTATCTTTATATGATCCTGAAACTGATTGTCCTCAAAAAGGTACACCTTGTAAACAAACTCCAGATTCATGTAATTTCTTAAAGAAATATAATAACCATTTAGATACACTTGATTTTACACAAATCATGAATAAACTTAAAGAACTTAACGCACAATATAATACTCAAGATATTTGTCTTATAGTATATGAAAAACCAGATAATCCATGTTCAGAAAGAACTGGACTAATTAGATGGTTTGATGAACATAATATCAAACTTGTTGAATGGACTAAAATATCAAAAGTAAATTGAACTATTTAATTACAAGGAGAATAGTAAATGAATATGATTAAATGGTCCCCAATTAAAACTACAATTGATCCAAAATGTAATACGATAATTGTAGGAAAACCTGGAAACGGAGTTGCATTTCATAGAGAAATTGTAAAAATTGGTTACTATAATTATCTAGTAGAAGTGTCACATAATGATAAAATACTTCCTAGAATAATTAAAAGAATAACTGACTTATAATGTAGGGAGCTTCAATCTGATCAATTGAAGAGATAAGAACTGCCTCTACAGTTCAGCTACATATAATCTTTTTTAGAGGAGAAAAGAAATGATTTGTAAAATTTGTGGAAAAGAAATGGAAAAACAACATACATGGTATAAACATAAATTACATTATAAAGATTACTATGATAAGTATTTAAAACAACCTAATGATGGAATATGTGTTGTATGTGGAAAACCTACAAGTTGGTGTAGAACTTATTATAAAACTACTTGTTCTATTCAGTGTGCATGTATTAATCCATTAAGAAATGAAAAAATTAAACAAACTAATCTTAAAAAATATGGCGTTGAAAATGCTTATAGTATAGATAGAGTAAAGCAACATTCTATAGAAGCTATAAAGCAACAAAAACGAAATTATAAATGTTTATATTGCGGAAAAGATTCTGGTATTAAAAAGTTTTGCTCAAAAATATGTCAAGATACATTCAATAAAACTGGTGGTTCGTATAATAATAGAACACAAGCAAAACAAACTTGTAAAAAAAAATTTAATGGAAAAATGAATAGTGGTGCTTGGCCTACTAGAATGTCTAAGATAGAACAATTTGAAAAAGAACATAATTGTACTAGTATTAAAAAATTAACTAATATGTATGGTCGAGCTTGGGAAGTATTAAATCTTCCTAGACTAATGATAAATAAACAAAATAATGCTATAAGTAATGAATATTTACCTTTAATTGAGGAATTTGCATCTAAATATCATATAACTGTTCACAGTAAAATTGAAGATGTTATTTTATTAGATATAAAAGAAGTT
>JAILGR010000096.1 GCA_024696565.1 Acholeplasmatales bacterium
ATAGAAAATTACTTGATAAACATTCTTTCGATAATTAATAAAATATGGTTTATTACAAGAACAGGTTTTTATAGTAACATATTCACCTGTAAATATCATAGAATCATTAAATTCATAAATCTCATATGAAGAAGGATAATGATATAGTAATTCATCTACAGTATAAACATTTTCTTTATTAAGTTCTTCTAAAGTAGCCTTACCTACACCCTTAACCTTCAAAAGTTCCATAAATTCTCCTTTAGTAACAAAAAAGGTCGGAATTCCAACCTTTTTTATTTTATTATTCAACTGCGATAATATAAGAATAAATATCTTGCTTACCATCAATAATTTCTACATCTAAATCTGGATTAATAGCTAGACAAGCATCTTCTAATAAAGCCTTGTCCTCATCCTTTACATCCTTACCACAGAAGAATGTAATAATTTCAGATTCATCTGTAAGCATCTTCTCTAATAATCCTTTTAAGGCATCCATTTCTTCTTTTACAGAAATAACAATTTCACCATCAGCAATACCCATATAGTCGCCGGCAGTAATCTTTACACCATTAATTTCTGTATCACGAACTGAATAAGTAATCTCGCCTGATTTAACATTTTTAATTTGTTCATTCATAGCAGCTAAATTCTCATCCATTGAAGCTTCTGGATTGTAATTAATTAATGAAGCATAACCTTGAGCGATAGTCTTAGCTAATAATACTTCTACTTTAGTACCTCTAGTCATACTAGCAGCTTGTTTAGCAGCCATTACAACATTACCATTGTTTGGAATTATAATAACATTTTTAGCATTAACTGCTTTAATAGCACTAACAAAGGCTTCAGTAGAAGGGTTCATAGTTTGACCACCTTCAATTACATAATCAACACCAAGCTCCTTAAATGTTTGAACAATACCATCACCGAAGCATACTGCGATTAAAGCAAATTCTTTTTTAGGCTCATTAGCCTTTACTTCTTTTGCCTTTTCTTCATTTACAGCTTTAGCACCTTCTTGAAGGTGAGAATGCTGTAATCTCATGTTTTCAATTTTCAAAGTAATAAATTCACCAGATTTTTGAGCAATCTCTAAAACACGACCTGGTCTATTTGTATGGACATGTACTTTAACAACTTTATCATCTCTTACAACTACTAATGAATCACCTAATAATGATAATGTTGCAGTTAATTCTCTTTCTTCGAAAGTTTCTGGTTTCTTCAATTCAACAATGAATTCAGTACAGTAACCAAACTTAATTTCTGTATCAACTGTAGATGCGGCAGACTCAGACTTCTCTTTAGCGTCTGTAGCTTCAAGGATTTCTCCTTTTAATGCCATTACCATACCTTCAATAATTTTACAGAAACCAGCTCCACCAGAATCTACTACACCAGCTTCTTTTAATACTGGTAATAGTTCAGGTGTATTAGCTAATGTCTTTTGGGCTTCACTATAATAAAATTCTAATAATTCGTCAATAGTCTTAAATTCACTAAAATGTTCTTGAGTCTTTTCAGCAGCTTCTCTAACTACTGTTAAGATAGTACCTTCTACTGGTGTCATAACTGCTTTATAAGCAATCTTTCTACCAGATAATAAACAGTTCATAAAATCTTCGATTGTTAAATAATTCTCTTTAATTTCTTTAAGACCTACATATAGTCCTCTAAAGAATTGTGATAATATAACTCCTGAATTACCCCTAGCACCCATTAATGCGCCTCTGGATAATACTTTTGCATTTTCAATAATAGAGCTTGATTCACAATTTTCTAATTCACGTACACCTGATGTAACAGTCATAGACATATTAGTACCTGTATCTCCATCAGGTACTGGGAATACGTTAAGTGCATCAACCTCAGCATGATTGTTTTTAAGATTAATTGCTCCGTTAATGACCATTTTTCTGAACAGATCAACATCTATTGTAGTAACACTCATGTTTCTCCTCCTATAAATTGATAAATAATATATGTCTTACAGCTAAGCTGTTAATTTTTAATTAATGCGCCATGATTTTTTCTAAAAACATGAAAACAATCTTTTTATCAGCAATCATCCTTTCATGCTATATTCAAGATTGTATATGCCTAAATAATGCCCATAGCACACACATATCTAGTATTAACATTTATATCACTTTTTAGCCATATTGTCAAATAATTCCCATTTCCTTATATCAAAATGCGACATTTATATAAGTACTTATATACATTTTAAAAGATATCGTTTTCTTTTTCTTTCATAATCTAAAATATTTTAAAAAATAACTTGCATTTATACATTATATGTGGTAAATTATTAGGGCTGATTAATTTTAAGTCTAAGGAGGGAAAGACTATGGCAAAATGTTATGTTACAGGTAAAACTACCGTAACTGGTAACAAAAGATCTCACGCTTTAAACGCTACTCGTCGTACTTGGAAGGCTAACCTTCAAACAGTACATATTAAAGACGAAAATGGAAATGTTAAGAAAGTTAAGATTTCTGCTAGAGCTTTAAAGAAGGGAAATATTGAAAGAGCATAAGCTCAAGATTTAATGCGCATTTAACAGGCCAAGCCTGTTTTTTTGCTTTTTATAGGGCATAATTTTTCTTAACCTTAGCTAATAATTGCTTATATTTTTTTACTCCTTCACTATAAGGTATACCTTTTTTATTAGTATATGTAGTTAATGATCTATCAAAAATAAATAGCCATTCATATAGTTCCTCTTCTTCTTTATTTAAGTATCCATTTAGATTTAAAAATATCCTTTTCCCATAATCTATAGTAAATTATTCTTCATTTAAAGAAAGATAGCCATCATAATAGGGCTTTTTTATTTCCCTATAAATTTTTCTTTTTAAACAAATTGTAAAATAAGAAAAAAAGGAAACATTCATATAGCTGTTATAACCTAAAATACAATTATGTAATACAATTCTTCCTTCTTGTACTAAATCTTCATTCTTACTATTGTAAGGATAAGATTCCAAAACAATTTTCCAAATGTATTTTTCATATTTTAAAAACATAATGTTATAAGCTAATTCATTTCCTTCTTTTATTAAATATAACATTTCAAAATCATTATAAAATTTATAATTCATCTTTTGTGATACAAAGATCGTGTAAAACTATACCTGCAGATACTGAAGCATTTAAAGAATTAACATGGCCTACCATAGGAATAGTAATTAAATAATCTGAGGCATTAACTAATGTTTTAGACATACCAAATCCTTCACTACCAATAATAACAGCTAAAGATAATTTCTTATCAATATCCTTAGCTAAAGTATTACCTTTAGCATCTGTCCCACAAATCCAAAAGCCATTTTCCTTAAGCTTATTACAAGCCGTTAATAAAGAATTAACATATAAAAGCTTAACATGCTCAATAGCCCCAGTAGATACATGGGCAACAACCTCATTCAAACTAGCACTTCTATTCTTTGGTAAAACTACTAAATCAAAGCCAAAGGCATCAACACTTCTTATAATAGCCCCTAAATTATGTGGGTCTTGAATACCATCTAAAATTAAGACTCTGCCACATTCTTTTTTAAATGTGTTTAAATATGATTCATCTAATATTTGATAATCTTCTCTTATAGCACCATAGCCTTGATGTGATATACCAAATTTTTTGTCCATATCTTTCTTTTGAAGTAAAGTATATTTATATTTCTTATCTTGTAATAAAGATAAGATATTTTTATCTTTTTTTACTTGAGTATCTTCTATAAACACTTCCATCTTTGCTTTAGCAAAAATGGCTTCATAGACACAGTTTTTTCCATATATTTTAATCATTTCATGCTCCAATCAGCATTATGTGGTCATTATAATGCATTTGTTTTTGGTGATATAATTATACCATTGTTTATAATAAAACGATACATAAAACAACAAATAATCTGTTTAAAAGTAATAAAATGATACTTTTAGAAACCGTGTTCTATAAGTATAGAACACTTGTATTTTTAGGGCTATTTTGATATAATCTAGGGGTATTTACATTATGGAGGTCAATTATGGCAGAAATTAATTTATCAGAACAAGAAATTGTTAGACGTGGAAAGTTAGAAAAATATAAAGAATTAGGTATTGATCCATTTGGACAAGCCTTTGACCAAAAGAATAAAAGTGAAGAAATCAAAAATGCTTATAAAGATTTTTCTCATGAAGAATTAGAAGAAAAAAACATTAAGGTTGCAGTAGCTGGTCGTATTATGTTCATCCGTAAAATGGGTAAAGCTTCCTTCTTCTCTATTCAAGATAAAGAAGGCAAAATCCAAATCTATATCCGTAAAGATGTAGTAGGTGATAGCCAATATGACTTATTCAAATTAGCTGATATTGGTGATATCGTAGGTATTAATGGTGTAGTAATGAAAACTCAAACTGGTGAAGTTACAGTTCGTTGTGAAAAATACACTCATTTAGTTAAAGCATTACGTCCATTACCAGAAAAATTCCATGGTTTAACTGATATCGAAGAAAGATATAGACGTAGATATCTAGATTTAATCATGAATGAAGATGCAAAAAGAGTTGCAATTCAAAGACCAAAGATTATTCGTGCTATGCAAGAATATTTCGATAATGAAGGATTTATTGAAGTTGAAACTCCTGTATTACAAAATATTCAAGGTGGTGCTTCAGCTAGACCATTCATCACTCATCATAACGCCCTAGATTCAAACTTCTATTTAAGAATCGCAACTGAATTACACTTAAAAAGATTATTAGTTGGTGGCTTAGAAAGAGTATATGAAATTGGTAGAATCTTTAGAAATGAAGGTATGGATAAAACTCATAACCCTGAATTCACTACTGTTGAATTATATCAAGCATATGGTGATTTACACTCTATGATGGATTTAAACGAAGGTGTAATCCGTCATTGTGCTAAAAAGGTAATTGGAAAGGAAATCTTCCAAAACCCATTTGATGTAGATGGTGAAAAGATTGACATTTCTAAGCCATTTAGACGTGTTACAATGTGTGAATTAATTAAAGAAAAGACTGGTGTTGATTTTAAGGCTAATAACTACACTTTAGAAGAAGCATTCGCATTAGCTAAAGAACATCATGTTGAAGTTGAACCACACTTCACTGTTGGTCATGTAATCAATGCTTTCTTTGAAACATTCTGTGAAGAATCATTAATTCAACCTACATTCTTAATGGGACATCCAATTGAGATTTCTCCATTAACTAAAAAAGATCCTGAAGATCCTAGATTCGTTCAAAGATTTGAATTATTCATCGGTGGACATGAATTCTCTAATGCTTATACTGAATTAAATGACCCAATCGATCAAAGAGAAAGATTTGAAGAACAATTAAGAGAAAAGGAAAAAGGAAATGCTGAGGCAAACGAAATGGATACTGATTTCGTAGAATCTCTAGAATATGGTATGCCTCCTGCAGGTGGTATCGGTATTGGTGTAGACCGTTTAGTTATCTTCTTAACTGAATCTACTACTATTCGTGATGTCATCCTATTCCCTCAAATGAAAACTAGATAATATGCAAGATGTAATGAACATATACGAAGATTACTTAGCTTGGAAAAAAGAAAATTTTAATCTTATATCTACTTTAGTTAAACAAAAAAGTGATACAATTAAAAGATTCTCTCCTGTAATCGCCGTAGTAGATTATTTATATGAAAAGCAATTAAAAAAGAAACTATCTGAAGATGAAGAATTAATCTTCTCTTCTGGCTTTGATTATATTCATGATGCATTTATGATGATTGATAACATTTTACAAAGTGATTTCAATAATTCTATTCCTTTGATGGAAAAATGCAGTAAAACTATTAATTTATTACTATATGTTATTGATTTTGAATCAGAAATTACAGAAAGTGATGAATTAAAAAAAGATATTCAAAAGCTTTACGACCTAGATCAAGCTTTAAATGAATATCTAGAAAAAAAGAAAAATGCACCAGATGAATATTTCGCATTATTAGATGATATTACATCTGATATTTTCACAAAAAATAATATTGAAGTACATACTGTACCTGAAATATTCTATGAAATTGCACTTGAATATAATATTTATCAAGAAAATGATTTTGACGTATATAATGAAGTATTAAATCGTCAAATCGAAAAAGAAAGAAAAATCGAAAAATTTGTACAATAACAAACCACCCGTTCAACGGGTGGTTTTTGATAATATAGGATTATAGAATCTACTCTTTAGATAATATAATTCTATATCTGTATCATAATAATATCCTTTATATCTGAAATTAGATATTATAGTTCCTGTCTGATTTATGATATTACCTAATACATCCCTTATATAAAAGTATACATTATTATTCTCTTTATATCCATGGAGTTGGTTATTATTATCATAGAATCAATGAAGCTTATTTACATTTGTATTTAAAGCAGTAAAGGGGGATATAGCCCTCGTTGGTTTTTCCAACACCTTTCTTCGCATAATAATCAAAATATTTTGAATGTTAATGATTTATATTCTTTTGTCTTGATTAGTTCTTTAAATTTTTTTTCATCACTAAGAGACTTAGCCTTTTCAAACCATTTTAAAAGCAAGTTATCATTGCCAGCGTGAGTAAATGCATCAAATCCTAGTTTATATTTTCTTCCATCCTTCAAAGTTATTAACAATATCTCATTCATATTAAACCCCCTGGGAATAAAACAATAATATGATTCAGAAAAAACCACATCTTTCTTTTCAATTTTCATCTTCGAAAAAAACACACTATGAATGATTAAGGTTTCCTGCTTAACATCAATATATAAAGTAGACATTAACCAATAACAAAAATTATATATCACAAAGCAAATAGATGAAGAAATTATCCAGCCTAATACTCCACCATTTATTTCTTCATAATGATTATGAAAAATGTAAAATTCATAAAAATCTATAAGAATAATAACTCCTGCTGTAACGGAAGAAACTACTAATAAAACCGGGAATAAAACTAATGTTTTCTTTTTTAGATGATATATATATTTGGGAATTACATACAGTGTAACTGCAATAGTGTAATAAAATTGAATAATTTGAAACAATTCTAATCCTTTTATCATCTTACAACCACCCTAAAAATTCTCCAAAAATATATTTACTGACTTCATCGGAAGCACTAGTTACAGCGCTGCCTACTGCATAAAATGCACTTTTTTTTGCAATAGTCTTATATACTCCTTTAATTTTACCATTATACATTGCTCTCTTACTTTTTGATACCAATGTTTTCAAGTAGTCTTTTGAGGTTTTATATATACCTGTCATTTTTTTTGCATTAAAATTATTTGGCATAATAGCACTAGCTAAAGCACCAATTCCAACAGATAAGAAAAAACCATTAATGCTAAAATCATCGCCAGAGATTGCCTGTTCAACAGTATATTGTATTCCAGCTAGCACACCACTAATAGCCACGGAGGCAATAGGCCCTAAACCAGTAACAGACAAGGCACCATCTATTGCACCAAAAATAGTGCTAGATGCCACAATCCCCCAATTAACTTTGTCAACCCCACCATTTGAAATTGCTTCTGATGCTAGACTTGTTCCAAACCCCACTATTGCTCCAACCAATGCACCAATAGCTAAACAAGCCAAGAAACAAAGATTTCCCTCTTCATCTTTCATATTAATAGGATCATTACCACAATATGCATATAAGTTTAATCCAATAATACTAGATGAATCTAGGTATTCTATAGAATCTGGTGTAATAAATCTTAATAATACAGGATTATAAAATCTAGTTTTTAAATAATATAATTCTATATCCGTATCATAATAATATCCTTTATACCTAAAATTAGACATTATAGTTCCTGTTTGATTTATGATGTTGCCATAGGCATCATAATCAAATTTAGATACTATTAATCCATTATTATCTATAATTCCTATGATATTATTTAATACATCTCTTA
>JAILGR010000127.1 GCA_024696565.1 Acholeplasmatales bacterium
ATTTGTTAATATGGCCAAAGCCAAGAATAAAAATATCAGGCCTGCTATTATGGCTGCTGTTGATAAATTAATTCATTGTAAAGATTTATCTAAAGGTTATTTATTCTTTGAATGCCCCAAGTGTAACAATTTTTATATTACTGGCTTTTCGTGTAATTCCAGATTTTGCCCTTCTTGTGGGAACAAATATAGAGAAGATAGGACTAGAGAAATATCTAAGGTCTGTTTGAATAAGCCACATAGACAATTTGTTTTTTCTATTGCTAAAGAATTACGTCCTTACTTCTTATTCCATAGAGAATTATATGATATACTTTTTGAGAGTGTTGAGTTATCTTTCGACCATTTACTAAAAAACTCAAAAGTTGCTAAAAGAGAAAAGCGCGATTTTGGTTATATATCTTTCCTTCACACTTTTGGTAGAGCCGTAAATGATAATCCTCATATACATGTACTTATTTGCGATGGATATATGGATAAAAATGATGTCTTTCATAAATATGACCATTTCCACTATGAGACTTTAAGAAGATCCTTTATGAAAATCCTTCTCGACAAAATATATCAATTTTTAAAGAAAAACTACAAGGATGAGACCAAAAACTTTTATGAGCTTAAATGCTTCCTTTATAAAAAATATAAAGATGGCTTTTACGCTTATGGTCCTAAACTTGATTCTTCTTCTAAAATTGCTATAAAGTCTTTATCAAAGTATATTGCTAGATATGTTTCACATCCTGCAATTGCTGAATCTAGAATACTAGACTTAGATTACATTAATAAAACAATTACTTTTCAATATGAACCTCATCAAGATGATCACACTGATGACCCGAGTCAAAAATTAGGTACTCAAATAATTACTGAATCTGTATTCGATTTTATGGCCAAACTAATAAGGCACATTCCTGATAAGGGATTTCATCTTGTTAGGTATTATGGCTTCTACTCAAACCGAACTACTAAAAATAAAAATCGTTACGAAGCACTTTATACTAATCAAGAAATTATCAACATGAAAAATGATAATTACTGGATTAACCATTTAATTGCTTCTTATCACTATAACCCTCTTCTTTGCACGTGTGGTGCTATTATGACTTTTTGTTACGAGCTTTCATTTTTTCCAGGAGGTACTAAAGATGGCTAGAACTTTTAATACAATCAAACGCTCTTTAACTAGAGAGGAGAAAAAACAAGTTGTTAATTCTCATAAAAAATATGGTATCCCGCTACCAGATAATCATACGTATCAATCTTTTATGAATACTGATATACAAGATGAATTTATCATCATGAAATGCTGTAACTGTAAGAATGAAGAGGAAGTCCAAGCTGATTTTATTAAAGCTTACTTGGAACACTATCCTGACCAAGAATACCCAGAAGGTATTTGTGATAAATGTAAAGGTCGAACAATTCCTTTGGATATATACAATGAAGAAAATAATAAATAACTAAAAGTAATTATATTTTTAAAGCCAGGTTACCCCCTGGCCTTTTGTCGTTATAGTGATATTTTTTGCACTCAATTGGAATTTACTAATAAACAAAAAAAGCCTACAAAAGTAGGCTCTTATAGATTGCTATTTAATTCTTTTAAATATTGTTTTTCAGCATCTAATTCTTTCAAATATGATTCTTTATAAAAATTATATTCAGATTCAGATAGCTTTTCTTTTTCATAATCTTCTTCAATTTCTTCTAAGCATTTAAATATTTCATTTTTTCTATGTTCAATATTTTCATTAGCCAATTGAAGTTGAGATTTTGCCCAAGCGGATGGATTATTCTTTAAAATATTTTCATATCTTTCTTTTTCTAAATATAATTCATTTAAGCTAATTATATCATTTGATACTTGAACAGGTTCTGCAATTGCTGTAAATACTGCACATACAATACCAGGTATAATAGCAGCTGGTAAGAAAACAATAGCTGTAATCGCGGCGCCAATAGCCAAATGGTTACGCTCCATTAAATTATATCTTATAATAACTGCAATAATTAACAAGACTATATATGCAAAACAAAAAGTTGGGACAAACCAAATTTCAGTTGAAAATAATGGAATATAAACTAAACCAAAAATTAGATAAGCAATACAAGTTACAACTGTAAGAATAGTACACATTATATTTGAAGCTTTTCTCACAAACATTCCCCCTCGTATTGTGTTTTTAAGCTAGATATATAATACTCCTAACCTATAAATTTTGTCAAATTAAAAGGACTCTACCGAGTCCCTTTGTTCAATAATTTTATTGAATATTTAAATAATCTCTTAATATTTCTAATACATCATCAAAATTAGTCTTATGATTACATAAATCTTTTATTTTAGATGATCCTGGCATTCCTTTAATATACCAAGAAACATGGCTTCTCATTTCAAGCATTGCTAGATGAGGGCCTTTTAAATCTAATAATAATTTATAATGCTTAACTATTGTATCATATAATTCTTGGTTAGTTGGTCTAGGTAATACTAAGCCTTCTTCTAAATAGGCTTTTATTTCTCTAAAAATAAAAGGATTACCTAAAGACGCTCTTGCAATAGCTATAGCATCACAGCCTGTTTCATCTAACATTCTTTTGGCTGAATATATATCTATTACATCACCATTACCAA
>JAILGR010000140.1 GCA_024696565.1 Acholeplasmatales bacterium
AGCTAAGAATACTGGTGTATGTGATACATCATTTCCTCTTAAATTATATAGCCAAGCTTGATCTTCTAATGATGTTAGAATATGGTATTCTACATTTTCTTTTTTCATTATGTTTCTAATTTCTGTTAATTTTTCTTCAAATGTTTTACCACTAAAGAAAGTATCAAGCTTATAAATTAAAGAAAATGGTAATTTAGGTCTTTGTTTCCAAACTTGATTAATTAAGTCAATATCATAAACAAAGGTTACATTTTTTAATCTTTCTTTTAGATTTTCTACTATATTTGCAGGCATTACCTTACCATCAAAAGCTAATGTCTTTTTGTCTTTCATATAATCTACTAAAAAATCTTCTAAAGAAATATCTTCATCCATCTTCATTAAATCGATGGGTTTACCCTCTAATTCTTTAGCAGCTTGAATGAAATATCTACCATCAGTCCAAAGGTAGGCATGGTCTTTTGTTACAACTAATGTACCAGCAGAACCAGTAAAGCCAGATAAGAATTCTCTAGCTTTAAAATAATCACCAACATATTCACTATTATGATAATCGCCTGTAGGAACTATATAGGCGTCCATATTATATAATTTCATTGTTTGTTGAAAAAATTCTAAGTTCTCCATAAACAACCTCCATACTACAAAAATATTATATAACAAAGATTTGAAAAGACAAAATCCAAAAAGATTGTTTTTTGTAATAACTATGATATAATGTATGCGAGGTGATGTTTATGAATTGGGGCTTTACCGGATTGTTAGATATCATAATTATAGTCCTTGGATTATTATCATTACTTATAGGTTTTAAAAAAGGCTTTATGAGTAAGATGGTATCTTTAATCGGAATCATTGCAATCATAATATTTTCAGTATTCTATGCATCTCAATTTGCCGGATTCTTAAAAAGCCATAATATTATTTATCCTGGCATATATGATAATGTTTCCTCAAAGATTATTGAAGGGTTAGGGGATAAGGCGGATTATACCGTAGCAGAAGCAATTCAAGCATCAGGTTTTCCAGGGTTCTTAGCAAATTGGATTGCTGGAGCAGTTGGTGATGTTTCTACTGCTGAAATTGTTGCTAGCGTTAGTGAACAAATAGCTGGTTGGATTATGAATGTAATCGCATTTGGTATTTTATTTGTTCTATGTTTAATCGTACTTATTACACTAAAGATTATTATCAAAGTTGTAAGAAATGCTACATTCGTAAGAGTAGTAGATGGTATTTTGGGAGCAGTATTGTATTTAGCATTATATTTAGTCGCTATTACAGCATTGTTTGCTTTATTAAATATCTTCTATTATCAAGATTGGTTTGCAACTCCAAGAGAGTGGCTAAATACTGATATGGCTATGAATGATCCAGGAGCATTTAGAATTTCTAAAGCTTTATTTGAAAGAAATTTCTTTGTAGTAATTATTTCAATGTTTAAATTCTGGTAAAAGATATAAAATTAAGTGGAAAACTTGAATTGGTTTTCCACTTTAATTTTTTAATCTATTATGTTATAATAAGTTGATTTTTTTAAGAAAGGGTTACTATATAGGTGTAAATATGAAAATTAATCAGAAGTTATATGTGATTGCCGATGGTAAAGAACCAGTTGACACACAAAAATTTGATGATAGAGAAATTCAAATATTCTTTATGGATCAATTTGAAGGTTTAGTACAAGAATATGTTCATGCTAAAGGACAATTTGCTGTATGGTCTTCACTTGATGCCGTAAATTATAGATTATTTATTGAGCGTGGATATTATGAAGAAGTAAAAGAATTATATCAACAACCAGTAAATCAAATTTGGGTAGAATTCTGGGATACTACAGATGCCATTACAAAGAAGTTTACAAGATTCTTTATTTACCCAATGATGGCATTAGCAATTGTTTTATGTATTATTTCATTTGTTTTACCTAGAGCTTGCGGATGGAGCAATGAGGTTGGTAGTATCTTCAGTTATGTAGTTATTGGTGTATTAGTTGCATTGTTTGTTGTAATGATTGTTACTAACTCAATGACAAAGAAGAAGATTACTAAAGAAAATATTAAATCTCGTGAAAAAGTTATTGCAATCTTTGGTGAAGAAACATTTAATGCTACTATTGATAAACAAAAGAATTATATGGATGATTATTTCAAGAAATTATATCCAGAAGATGAAGAAGAATTCAATAGTGAAGAAAAACCAGAAGAAGAGACTCCTGCTTTAGAAAATGAACAAAAAGAAGATTCTGAGGAAGCTACAGATGAAAAAGAAGTAACTGAAGAAGTTACAGAAGAAAATGCTTTAGAAACTCCAGTTGAAGAAGTAAAAGAGGAAACTCCAGTTGCTGAAGAAGCTTTAGTTTCTGAAGCAGAAGAAAAGGAAGAAATTTCAGAATAATAGTTTTAGGAGATGTTTTTATGAAGACTATTGATACTAAATGTGTTAATGCTTTAAGAGTATTTGGTGCAGAAATGATTACTAATGCTAAAAGTGGTCATCCTGGTATTGTTCTAGGAGCTGCTCCTATTATTCATACTCTTTACACAAGACATTTAAATGTTAATTCAGAAGATGATAAGTGGTTTAATCGTGATCGTTTTGTATTATCTGCAGGACATGGTTCTACATTACTTTATATGATGCTACATTTAAGTGGCTTTGATGTTACTTTAGATGATTTAAAGAACTTTAGACAAAAAGGTAGTAAAACACCAGGACATCCTGAAGTTGGTCATACACAAGGTGTTGAAATTACTACTGGTCCATTAGGACAAGGTTTTGCTACAAGTGTAGGTATGGCTATTGCTGAATCTTATTTAGGTGCTAAATTTAATAAACCTGGATATGATGTTGTTAAGCATTATACTTATGTACTTTGTGGTGATGGAGACTTACAAGAAGGTGTATGTGTAGAAGCTGCATCTTTAGCAGGTCATTTAGGTCTTAAGCATTTAATTGTATTATATGATTCTAATGATATTCAGTTAGATGGCGAAGTATCACTAGCTAATTCCGAAAATACTAAAGAAAAGTTTGAAGCTATGGGCTGGAACTATCTATTAGTTGAAGATGGTAATGATTGTGATAAGATTGATGATGCAATTAAAGAAGCTAAGAAGAGTGAAAATAAGCCAACAATAATTGAAATTAAGACAATTATTGGTTATGGTGCTAATAATAGTGGTGAATCTTCAGTTCATGGTAAGCCATTAAGCCAAGATGAAATTACTATATTAAGAAATAATTTAGGATATAATGAGGCCCCATTAACTTTCCCAGAGGAAGTTAAAGAGTTTTATAAGACTAATGTTATTGATAGAGGATATAAAGAAGATTCAAATTGGAATGAAATGTTAGTAGCATATGGTCAAGAATATCCACATGAATATGCTGATTTCTTACAATTTATTGATGAAGACTTTGTTGTGTCAGATTTAGATAATATTCCAACATATGAACCAGGTACTAAAGAATCTACTCGTAAGGTTATGGGTAAAATCTTAGATTGGCTAGGAAGTGAATTACCTAATATTATTGGTGGTTCTGCTGACTTAAGTTCATCTACAATGGTTAAGGGTGCAGATGGTATTTATGGGCCATCAAATCCACTAGGTAGAAATATTAAATTTGGCGTAAGAGAATTTGCGATGGCAGCCATTACTAATGGTTTAACATTACATGGTGGTTTAAGAGGTTTCTGTAGTGGTTTCTTTGTGTTCTCTGATTACTTAAAACCAGCAGTTAGACTTGCTGCCCTTATGAATTTACCATCATTATTCTTCTTTTCACATGATTCAGTTTGTGTAGGAGAAGATGGTCCAACACATCAACCTATTGAACAATTAGCAATGTTCCGTGCTACTCCAAATCTAAATGTTGTAAGACCTGCAGATGCAACTGAAATGACATCTGCCTTACTTCAAGCATTTGAGAAGAATACATACCCAACAATTATTACATCATCACGTCAGGCTGTTCCTAACTTAGATGTTACACAGGCTGAAGGTGCAAAGAGGGGTGCGTATGTTGTATTTACTCCATCTAAGGTAGCAAAGAATACTATCATTGCTTGTGGTACTGAACTTGCCACTTGTATTGAGGCGGCAAAGGAATTAGAAAAACAAAAGATTTATGCTAATGTTGTTTCTATGCCAAGTATGTTCTTATTCGATCAACAAGATGAAGAATATAAAGAATCTGTATTGCCAAAGAATTTAAGAACAGTAGCTGTTGAAATGGGCGCTTCAATGCCTTGGTATAAATATGCATCATATGTTAAAGGTATAGATACATTTGGTGCTTCAATGCCAATTAATGATATTTATGAGGCTTTTGGCTTTAGAGTTGAAGACCTTGTTGAATATTTCAAGACAGTTTTAAAATAATTAATTAAGGACTTTTTATAGTCCTTTTTTATTTTTTTACTAAATAGACATGAATAGTGTCAAAAAGGATTTTAGAATACAGTTACATGGAGGTGGTACTATGTATTTATGTATTGATATGAAATCCTTTTTTGCATCTGTAGAATGTGTATTAAGAGGTCTTGATCCTATGAATGTAGCTTTAGCTGTAGTTGATGATAGAAGAGGAGATGGGGCTTTAGTTATGGCTGCAACCCCAAAACTAAAATCATATGGTGTTAAATCTAGATGCCGTCTTTTTGAAATACCTAAGGATATTTCTTTTATTAGGGCTAAGCCAAGAATGAAATATTATATGTTATATGCTAAAAAGATTCATCAGATATTTTTAAGATATGTAAGTAGTGATGACTGTTTAGTTTATAGTATTGATGAATCATTTTTAAAAATAGATTCTTATATAGCTTATTATGGTATTACTGTTAAAGCTTTAGCATTTAGAATCCTTGAAGATATTAAAAATGAATTGGGTCTATATTCTACTTGTGGGGCAGGAACTAATATGTATTTATCTAAAATTGCTTTAGATATTATGGCTAAAAAAGATGGTTTTTATTTTTTAGATGAAAAAAGTTTTAAAAATGAATTATTAGATCATAAGTCAATAACTGATTTTTGGCAAATCGCATCAGGTATTGGCTCTCATTTAGAAAGAATAAATATTCATACAATGAGAGATATCCTAAATGCTAATAAGAATTTACTAATAAAAGAATTTGGACCAGTTTTAGCAAATGAATTAGTCTTGCATGCTAATGGAGGTGAGGATGTTAATTTATCTGATGTAAAAGAATATACGCCAGAATGTAAAAGTTTATCTAGGAGTCAGGTATTATTTGTTGATTATAAAAAAGAAGAGGCAATATTACCTTTACTTGAAATGACATACTTACTTTGTATAAAGATGTGTGATGAAAATATTGATGCTAGGGGATTATCTTTTTATGTTGGATATAGTAAGGATATAAGTTTAGCTACTTCTAAACAAATTACTTTTGATTTTAGATTAAGAGATTATTTATTAATTTCAAAACTATTAAAAGAAGCATATTTTAGTTTAGTATTAGATTTACCAATAAGAAATATAGGAATATCTTTCTTTGATATTAGAAAAATAGAAAATAGACAATTAAATTTATTTTATATGGAAGATGAAAAACATATTGAATTAAGTAAAATGATATCTAATATTCATCAAAGATTTGGTAAGAATGCAATATTGCCAGGAATTAGCTTATGTGAAAAATCAACTATGAAATATAGAAATAAGTGTATAGGAGGACACAGTGGTGAGTAAAGCATCTAAATACTTATCTTTTGATGCCTTAAAAGGTTTAAAAGATATAATGGTTGAAAGTGATTCTTATACAACTAAAAAGAAATATCCAAATTTATCAGAAGAACAACAAAATGATATGGATGTTGTTTTGTATAAATCATATTTAAGGAAAGAAACTATTCATATTAGTTATTGTAATAATAAAGGAGAAATAGTGGAAATAGATGATTGCGTTTTAAATATTGATATGGCCAATCATAAATTAAAATTATTAGCTAATAAGCCAATATATATGGCTCAAATAGTTCTTTTAAGAGAAATAGAAAAATAAAATTTGTATATTGTGATAATTTATAGGGATGTAAAAATGTTTACATCCTTTTAGCTTTAAAAAAACTTTGTTGTGCTTAATTATGAAAAGTGTTATGATAAATAGGTGCTTATAGGAAGTGTATAATTATGTATGATGTTATTGTTGTAGGGGCAGGTCATGCTGGTTGTGAAGCCGCAATGGCTACAGCTAATATGGGGCTTAAGACTTTGCTTGCTACTGGAAATTTAAATATGACTGCATCTATGCCTTGTAACCCATCTATAGGTGGACCTGCTAAAGGTGTAGTAGTTCGTGAGATTGATGCACTTGGTGGCTATATGGGTAAAAATGCTGATTTATGTCAAATTCAAACCAAGATGTTAAATAGATCTAAAGGACCTGCAGTATGGGCATTAAGATTTCAATGCGATAAATTATTATATGCAAGAGAAATGTTAAATCATTTAAAGACAGTAAAAAATCTTGATTTAGTAGAAGACTATGTGGTTGATGTCTTAAATGAAGGAAATAAGGTTACTGGTGTAGTACTTGATAAAGGTGATGTAGTATTAGCTAAGGCAGTTATTTTAACTACTGGTACTTATCTAGATTCAAGAATTTTAAGAGGACACTGGACTAGTAAAGAAGGCCCTGATGGTCAAAGAACTACAGCTGGTGTTTCTGCCGCATTAAGAAGAATGGGATTTAAAATTCAAAGATTAAAAACTGGTACTCCAGCTAGAATTAAGGCTTCAACTATTGATTTTAGTCAAGTATCTGTTGAAAATGGCGATGAGAAGACTTGGCATTTTTCATTTGATAAGGGCTATGAGTCAATTAAAGGCGTAAAGGTGCCTTGTTATTTAGCATACACTAATCAAGAAATTCATGACTTAATTAGAGCTAATCTAGATAAATCCGCAATGTATGGTGGTGTAGTAGAAGGTGTTGGTCCTAGATATTGTCCATCTATTGAAGATAAGGTTGTTCGTTTTTCTGATAAAGAGAGACATCAAATATTCTATGAACCAGAATCTTTAGAAATAGATCAAGAATATATTCAAGGTTTCTCTACATCTATGCCAGTAGAGGTTCAAGATCAAATGATTAGACTATTACCAGGTTTAAAAGATTGTGAAGTTATTCGTTATGCATACGCGATTGAATATGATGCGATTGACCCACTTGATTTATGGCCAAGCCTTGAAACAAAGAAAATTGAGAATTTATTTACAGCTGGTCAAATAAATGGTACTTCTGGTTACGAAGAGGCTGCAGGACAAGGCTTAATTGCTGGTATTAATGCTGGTTTAAAGATTAAGGGAAAAGAACCATTAATTTTATCTAGAGATGAAGCTTATTTAGGTGTAATGATTGATGATTTAGTAACTAAGGGAACTAAAGAACCATATAGATTATTAACATCTAGAGCTGAATACAGATTATTATTAAGACATGATAATGCTGATTTACGTTTACGCGAAAAAGGTTATTTAGCCGGATTAATTAGTGAAGAACAGCATAATCGTTTATTAATGAAAATTGAAGCTATCAAGAATTTAAAAGAATTCTTTAATGTAACAAAAATAAAAGCATCTATTGCTGATCCTATTTTAGAATCAGTAGGTTCTACAAAATTAACAGAAAGCCTATCTTTAGCATCTTTAATTAAAAGACCTGAAGTTAATTATTCTTTAATATTAAAAATGTTAGAAGAATCTAATATAATATTAAATATAGATTATGATGATTTAGATGAAGTATTAGAACAAGTAGAGATTAGTTTTAAGTATGATGGATATATTGATAAAGCAATGGAACAAGCCCGTCGTATGAAAAATCAAGAATCTAAAACAATACCTTCAGATATCGATTATGATTTAGTTGATAATATTGCTTTAGAAGCAAGAGAAAAATTAAAGAAGGTTAGACCATTAACAATTGGTCAAGCTTCTAGAATTTCAGGAGTTAATCCTGCTGATATTTCTGTATTAGTAGTATATATAGAAAGGATGAAAAGAGCCTAATGAATTTTTTTAAAGAAGTAGAAAAATTAAATATTAATATTGATAATACTGCTTCTTTAAAATTTGAAGATTATTATAAGAAGCTAGTAGAAGTTAATGAGGTAATGAATTTAACCTCAATAACTGAACATGAAGAAGTTTATAATAAGCATTTTTTAGATTCTTTATCATTAGCCTTATATTTAGATTTATCTAAAGAACAAACATTATTAGATGTTGGTAGTGGGGCAGGATTTCCATCTATTCCTTTAGCTATAGTATCAAATAATATAAAAGTAACTATTATTGATGCTTTGAATAAAAGAATTAATTTCTTAAACGATTTATCCAAAGAACTAAATTTAGATAATGTAAAAGCATTACATATTCGTGCTGAAGAATACGCTAAAGAAAAGAGAAACTCTTTTGATGTTGTTACTGCAAGAGCTGTAGCTAGGTTAAATGTTTTAACTGAATTATGTTTACCATTAGTAAAAGTAGGTGGCGTTTTTGTTGCTATGAAAGGTTCTGATTCAGATATAGAATTAGAAGAAGCAAAAAATGCTATTAATGTTTTAGGTGGAAAATTAGAAAAGGTAATTAATTTTGAATTACCAGATAATGCTGGTAGTAGAACATTAATTGTTATAAAAAAAGTAAGTAATACTAAGGATAAATATCCAAGAGCCTTTGCTAGAATAAAGGAGAGACCATTATAATGTATGAAGTAGGACAAATAATTAAAACAAAAAAGCCTCACGTATGTGGCTCTAACGAATGGAAAATTATCCGTAATGGTGCTGATATAAAGCTTGAATGCACTGGGTGTAAAAGAATTATTATGTTAGCAAGCTATGAGCTTGATAAAAGAGTGAAGAAATAATACCTCAAAAGGGGTATTTTTTTCTTTGAAAGCGATAAAAAGTGCTTTAAAATTGGTATTTTTTATATTTAATAAAAGGGCATATGACATTGTTAAAAAATATGCAAAAAATTAGTTAGAAAAATTATAAAATTATTGTTGACAATGAAAAATCACTATGCTAAAATAAAAAAGCACTGCGACAAAACGCAGTTAAATATACATGGTCAGGTAGCGAAGAGGCTAAACGCGGCAGACTGTAAATCTGCTCCTTAGGGTTCGTTGGTTCGAAACCAACCCTGACCACCACTTTATTAATAATTCCACTTTGTGATTGACTTTAGTCTTGCGAAGTGTTATTATAGACAAGGCTTTTCAAAAAGCCATTGAGTCTTTGAAAACTATATATGACGAAGAACGTGTAGAATTACAAACAAGCAATTCTTATAAGAAGAATGAGCAAAAAAGATTAAAAACAAAACAAAAAATAAATTTTTTTGGAGAGTTTGATCCTGGCTCAGGATTAA
>JAILGR010000141.1 GCA_024696565.1 Acholeplasmatales bacterium
TTAATCCTGAGCCAGGATCAAACTCTCCAAAAAAATTTATTTTTTGTTTTGTTTTTAATCTTTTTTGCTCATTCTTCTTATAAGAATTGCTTGTTTGTAATTCTACACGTTCTTCGTCATATATAGTTTTCAAAGACTCAACATCACCATTTCCAAACGGTGTGCTTCTATATGATATCACTTCACAATTTCAATGTCAACAACTATTTTATCTTTTTTTCAAAACTTTTTATTTTAATAAACTATAAAGATTTTAGCTCATTTATTTCATCTTCAGTTAAAAAACGATATTGCCCCTCTTTTAGGGTATTGTCTAGCTTTATAGGGCCAAATTCTACTCTCTTTAAATATGTGACATTAGCTCCAATGGCTTCAAGCATTCTTTTAACTTGATGATACTTTCCTTCCTTAATTATTATATAGGCTTCATTATTACCTAAATCAATTAATTTAGCACTCATGCATTTATATCCATCATCTAATATAATGCCTTCAAAAAATCTCTTCTCGTAATCATTAGGTAGTGTGCCACTATATTTAAGATAATATTTCTTATCAACATGGCTTTTAGGAGCAAGCAACTTATGAGCTAATTTACCATCATTTGTAATTAACAATAATCCTACTGTATCTTTATCTAATCTACCAACAGGAAATAACCCTCTTTTTTCATATCCATCGATTAAATCTAATACTATAGGATCATTATTGTCATATGTTGAAGATATATATCCATCTGGTTTATTTAACATTATATAGATATTAGTTTCATAGTTAACAACCTCTTGGGCTATAACAACCTCATCATTTATCTCATCAACTTTAAAATCATCGTTTGTAATAACCTCACCATTAACTAATACATATCCTTTTCTAATGTATTCTTTAACTTCTTTTCTAGAACCATAACCCAAATGGGCAAGCATTTTATCTAAACGCATCATAATATATCACTCCAGTCCAAATAATAATATCATAAAAGGGAAAAAGAAAAAAGCCCACGTGGGCTTTATTTCTTATATCCATTTGGATTATTAGATTGCCATCTCCATAAGTCTTTACACATATCCTCAAGAGTTTTTTCTGTCTTCCAGCCTAATAATCTATATGCTTTATCAGCATTAGCATATGATTCAGGTAAATCACCTTGTCTTCTTGGACCATATTCATACTTAAGCTTCATATTATTAACTCTTTCAAATGTAGTTACAATTTCTGTAACACTATATGGAGTACCAGTACCTAAATTAAAGATTTCAACACCCTTAGTAGTAAATACGTAATCTATTGCCTTTACATGACCTTTAGCTAAATCTACTACATGAATGTAATCTCTTCTACAAGTACCATCAGGAGTAGGATAATCATTACCATAAATAGTTAAATGATCTCTTCTACCAACCGCAACTTGTGCCACATATGGCATTAAATTGTTAGGAATACCTTGTGGGTCTTCACCAATCATACCACTTTCATGAGCACCAATTGGATTAAAATATCTAAGTAGTATTACACTCATATCAGGATTAGCTTTAGCAGTATCTTCTAAAATTTGTTCCATCATTACTTTTGTCCAACCATATGGGTTAGTACAAGTACCACGCTTCATTTCTTCTGTATAAGGAACCTTATTATCTTCACCATATACAGTTGCTGAAGATGAGAAAATAATATTACCTACGTTAAATTTCTTCATAGTTTCTAATAAAGATAATGTAGTATCAATATTATTTCTATAATATTCAACAGGCATCTTAACAGATTCACCAACTGCCTTTAACCCAGCAAAGTGAATAACTGCATCAATTTTATTTTCAGAGAATATCTTTTCAAGCTTAGATTTATCTTTAACATCTGCTTCATATAAAGCTACTTTCTTACCTGTAATCTTTTCTACCCTTTTAATAGATTCAGGACAACTATTTGCATAATTATCTACAACAACAACATTGTAACCTGAGTTTAATAATTCAACGGCTGTATGGGAGCCAATATATCCGGCACCACCGGCTAATAGTATAGTTTTCATTTCTTCCACCTCACTTCAATTCTATCACAAATACACTTTTTTTCAATTTTTTATTTTAATTTTTTCGTTAATGTAAACACTTTATATACAAAGAAAAGGGGTAATAAAATCACCCCATAATCTTTATTAATATATTATTCAGTTCTTAATGCAATAACAGGATCTTTTTTAGCCGCACTATTAGCTGGAATAATACCTGCAATCATAGTTAAGAATACACTGATTGCTATCATGATTAAAGCTTGATACCATGGTAATGCCGCAATAGTATAAATACCACTTAATGATCCTACTATTAAATTAATAATTAAGCTTAATAAGTATGTAATTAAGATACCTAAAATACCAGCAGATAGACCAATGATAAGAGTTTCGGCATTGAATAGATGAGATACATCTTTCTTTCTTCCACCTAAAGAACGAATAATACCAATTTCTTTTGTTCTTTCAACTACTGATACATATGTAATTATACCTATCATAACAGTTGAAACTACTAAAGATAAGGCTGTAAATGTTACAAGTGAATATGTAATAATTTGAACTAATAAATTAACCATAGTAATAATTAATCCAATCATATCTGTATATTCTATCTTTAATGATTCATCTGGTTCTAATATAGATAAATCTTCTAGCTTATCTTGTAACAATCTTAATTCTATCATTTGACTAATTGTAAGTGGATCATCTGAAAAATCATCAGATACAGCTTGAAGTTGACCATCTTCATTTACTAAATATCTATCTGATACAAAACCACTTAAATTTGAATTTGATAAACTTTCATTACTATTAACATATGAAGACATATCATTTGAATAAATATAACCTTTTACAGTGCCATCTTTTTCTGTAACTTCTTTGTAATCAACATAGAAATATCTTTCACCCATATCTGCTTGATCTAAATAATAAAAATCAATTCCAGAATAATCAGTTAATGTAATAATTTTGTCTGTTGTATTAATACTAATATTCTCAGTATTTAGATTAGTTAAAGTTGACATATCAACATACAACCCTTTAGTATCTAGAGTATACTCATTACCCATTAGTGTATACTTTGGATTCTTTACTACATTAGCATAATAATAAACATCTTCTTCAGCATAAATGTCTTTAACCTTTGAAGAATCAACTTTAGTAGATTCTAATCTATATTGTTCTTTACCTTCACCATCTAAAATAGGTTCTTTAGTAATTGGATTAACAACTAATATATATTCATCTTTATAGAATGCATCTTCTGCTTCATCATATCTATATTTTTCATAACCATTTCTAGTTGCTAAAACATTTCCATCTTTATCTAAGGCAAGCTTATAATAGCTTTGGTTTTTAACTTTCATAACATATTTTGCTTCATTATCGGAATTATTATATGTAAATAAGTATCCACCTCTATTAGGAACTTCAACCTTTTCATCAAAATAAATATTAGAGCTTTCAAATTCATCCTCAAATAAAATATATGAAGCTAAACTATAAGCATTAATTGAATATGTATCATTAATCTTAATCTTATCATCAATAAAGAACTTATCCCCTATAGAATCACC
>JAILGR010000089.1 GCA_024696565.1 Acholeplasmatales bacterium
AGCTTCACCTTTCATATATTTTAATAAATAATCATATGTATCATATTCATATTCAGCATCAAATAAATGATATAAATCAGCATCACTTGTACAATCAAAACCTAAATCCCTAATATATTTACAAAAACTAGTATGAATAGATTCAGCTAATAAGAAAATATCTTCATTTTCTTTTCTTAATAGTGGGAATGTATAGGCAAAAAATTCATATGGTATTAATGATGCCACATCAAATCTAAAACCATCAACACCCATTCTAACATACATTAAAAGAGTATCTGCCAAATACTTAGTTAATTCTGGATATTCAAATTTTAAATCTGTAATATCAGACCAATCACCAACACGATTAGAAAAATCACCATTTGGCTTATGGTAAAACCATTCTGGATGTTCTTGTGTTAAAACACTATCTCTGGATGTATGATTAAATACAATATCCATAATGACCTTTAAGCCTAATTTATGAGCTTCATCTAATAATTTCTTAAAATCATCCTTAGTACCATAATCTTTATTAATTTCTCTATAATCATAAATAGAATATGGAGAACCAATAGTTCCCTTTCTATCCTTTTTACCTATTGGATGAATTGGTAATAGTTGAATAATATCAACACCTAAATCCTTTATTCTTGGTAAATCCTTTATTACCCCTTCTAAATCATGAGTTTTAGAATATTGTCTTGGAAAAACCTGATAAATTATTTTATTTCTTAAATTTATATTTGTATATTTGGCCATATAAGATACCCCCTTATAACTATTATAAAATATTTTAACATATCATCAAAGAAAAAAGAGACAAAAATGTCTCTTATTCTTTTCCATCCCAACAATATGTACAAAGCTTATCTTCATCAATTTCACAAGCCTTCTTCATATCATCTAAACGATTAAATTGTAATGAAGTAAAATGTAATTCCTTACGTATTTCTTCTACCATTGTTTTATATTTATCAGAATCCGGATTAACATATGAATCTAGAGTTTCTCTATCACAGTTTCCTTCTAAACGTAAGATAGTCTTTCTTGTAATTAATTCTAATTCCGAATTAGTTCTTGAGAAATTTAAATATTTACAACCATATAAAAGTGGTGGACATGCTGATCTAATATGAACTTCTTTAGCTCCACTATTATATAAGAATTCAGTTGTTTCTCTCATTTGAGTACCACGAACGATAGAATCATCAATTAACATTAAGCTCTTACCATTAATTAAATCATGAACTGGGATTAATTTCATTCTAGCAATTAGATTTCTCTTTTCCTGTCTAGTTGGCATAAATGATCTTAACCATGTAGGTGTATATTTAATAAATGGTCTTTCAAATGGAATACCACTTTCGTTTGCATAACCAACTGCGTGAGCTGTACCAGAATCAGGCACACCAGCAACAGAGTCTGGTTTTACAGTATCTCTTCTTGCCATATACTTACCACAGTTGTAACGCATCTTTTCAACTGAAAGTCCCTCATATGAAGATGTAGGATAACCATAATATACCCATAAGAATGTACAAATTCTCATCTTATTTCCTGGATTTACTAGTGTTTTTACACCATCAGGATTTACTAAACAAATCTCACCAGGCCCTAATTCTTTATATTCTTTATAGCCTAAGTTTAGATAAGCAAAGGATTCAAATGTTACACAATAATCATTCTTTCCTCTTGAACCAATGATTGCAGGAGTTCTACCATATTTATCTCTTGCTACATAGATTCCGTTTTCATTTAACAAAAGTAAAGTAATTGATCCATCAATTAATTCATGAACATATTGGATTCCCTCAATTAGGTTATCCTTTTGATTAATGATAGATGCTACTAATTCAGTAGGATTAATGTCACCACCACTCATCTCAAGGAAGTGAGAACGTCCACATGCGAAAAGCTTAGATACAATTTCCTCAACATTATTAATTTTACCTACTGTTGTAATGGCATAAGTTCCGTGATGACTTCTAACTAATAGTGGTTGTGGTTCATAATCAGAGATACAACCAATACCCATAGAACCTTTCATCTTTTCGAAATCTGCCGCAAATTTGGTACGAAATGGTGCATTTTCAATATTGTGAATTGCGCGATCAAAACCATTTTCATTTAATACTACCATTCCACCTCTTCTTGTACCTAAGTGTGAATGGTAATCAATTCCAAAGAACAAATCAAAGACACAGTCTTTTTTTGATACTGCTCCAAAAAATCCGCCCATTATATTTCCCTCCAAAAAACAATTTAATTTTAACAAAAAAGACTAAAAAAAAGAAGAGTATTTTAATACTCTTTCTATAAAAACGCTTTACTTAGACAAATCTCCATAAATTGTTCTTGCGGCTAATTCGCCCATTAAATCATAAGCCTTTTTTGATGGATGAAGATGATCTTTACTATCCATTTCATCATTGAAATGCCATGCCCCATCTTCAAAGTGAGAAATCCTTCCTTCAAAATCAATTAAATTAGGATATGCTTTAATCCAATCATTAACTTTATTTTTAAGTTCTTCTCTAAATTCTTTATATGTTCTCCAACCATAAATTGGTAAAAGTGTACCATAATATACTTTTAAATCAAATCTCTTAGAAATCTTTAGATAGTATTCTAATCCTTCTATCAATTCTTCTTTAGTAGGTAAATCTTCCATAGGTCTAAATGAATTTAAATCTATGCCTACTGGATGAATAATATCATTTATACCATGCTGAATAATAATATTTTTACATCCACAAACAGAACTAATTTCGTGAAAAAATCTATTCTTACCCTTTTTACCATAAGATTGATATGTTATACAATCATATTCTCTTAACACACGAGTACCAGATACTGCCTTACGTATAACAGATACATTTTTAATTCCCATTTCTCTTAAGTGTAATAACATATAATCTGGCCAATCTTGGCTAGTTATAGAATCACCAAAACAAATTACAGATTCATTAGTATCCTCTGTAAATACATCAATATTTGCAATAAAATATACCCAGCTAGTTTCTTTAGAAGTATTTAAGTCTAATTTATCTTTTAAGGATTGATCACCATATGCATAATATCCTTTAGATAAAGGACCTACAATATCTACTCCACCAGTTAATTTAGTGTATCCCTTTAAATAAATATTTAATACTAAATATTCATCACTTACTAAATCATATAATATTGGATCAGATACAATAGATTTTCCTTTTTCGATAGTAAATCTTCTTTCATTATTAAATGTAACATAAATAGGATTTTCTTGTTTATCATTTAATTCATGTCCTTTAGCAATAATGACATGATCTATAATAACATCTTCTTCTTGTAAGAAATTATCTAAAGTAATTCTTACATACCTACCACCAAAAGGTATAAATATTGGATATCTTAATGTAACATCCTTAGCATAAGTTTGAGGACTTGGCAAACACTTAGATTGAGCATTACCATAAATTGTTACCCACTTATAACCAGATACATCAAATTTATTTATCTTCCTTTTAGGAATAGGTAATAACATATGAGTATTCTTTTTATAAATATCATAGCCATCTTTATATGATAAATAGTGGCGTTCTGATAATGGAATAGAAATAAATAAATGTAATAATATTACTGGTAGGCAACAAAATATAGCATACCATTTAGCATTTTCTGCAGATATATATACAAAACATACACCCATCCAAAGAATCATTTCACCAAAATAATTAGGGTGTCTTGAATATTTCCATAATTTTGATTCATATACTACCTTATTACTACTTCTATTTTTTCTAAATAAATACATTTCGTAATCAGCCTGTGTTTGATAAAAGATTGCCATAGTCATTATACCAAGACCAATCATTTGCCAAAGACCAAATGAATGCATTTCTTTAATATATAAATACATTGGTAATGAAGATACAAATACCACTAATGTTGGCATAATAAATACGGCAAAAAAGCTAACTAAAAAATAAACCTTTCCAGTTTTTTGTTTAATCTTTTTATAACGCCAATCTTCATAATTAATCCCTGTATATTCAATGGCATAATTAATAGATAATCTAATAGCCCATAAGGTAAATACCATAAAATATAGGACAGTTCCAATATTGAAGGCTTGATATTCAATCATTAAAAACATCATAATTACTGGTGTTTGAATAGACCAATAAGGATTAATTATTGATGTATTATCTAAAACTAAACCAAATATATATACTATTACCATAGGTGTTAGACATAATATAAACAATCTAAGTAATACATCTAACATATCTGTAAATTTATATAATACAAAGCCTAAAGTAAAGGATAATGCATATAAAATTGTCAGAAATAATAACCCTAAAAATTTCTTTTTATAGCTCATATTAATACCTCAAAAAAAGCCCGAAGGCTTTTTTATTATACAACTTCCCATGTACAAGTCAAATTAATAACATCAACTGTAACAAGTAATGTAGTTTCACCTGTAATACCTTTAATCTTAAAGTTAGCACCACTATTTAATGATAATGCATTAGGTCCTACAGAATCATCATTACCCCAGTTAATTTGATTCCATTCACCATTTCTATTAAACTTAAATTTAGTATTACTTGAGATGGTAATAGTAACTTGATATACACCGTTGCCTTTATATTCTAGTGGATAATCAGTTGAACTCCAACCATTAAAATTACCAACAATATGAACTGGTGTATAGTTATGACCATCATCTAAATCATTATTATCATCTCCACCATCATCAACAACAGCTGGTTTTAAATCATAACTTAAATCAACTTGTTCTAACTTTGATGTCATATATTCATTAAATGATAAATTATTTGGATCATCTAAATCAAAATTAATAGTAGTAAATGTTGATGTAACTGATGATTCATAAGTAGCTTTAGCTATATCATATAAAGCTTTAAAGGTATCATTTTTTACCCAATTTGATGCTTTAATAGCTTTAACATAATTTAAATATATTGCCTTAGATGCATTAGTATCAGAAGCTAAAATAGTTTTAGTAAATAATGTATTAACTTTTCTATTATTAGCGTTAGTTGTTGAGAATACTTTAGCATTCTTTAATCCATTACCATCTGGATCATAATCCTTTGTAATACCAAAACATCTATCATTATCAATAGGAATATAATAAGCTTTTCCATTAACTCTAGAGAAATAAATCATATAATTATTATTGTTATTTCTAAAATCATCTGGATTGCCAATATAATAATTTACAGCCTGAGCTACGGCAAAATATGATAAATCCATAACTTTATCAATTTCTTCATATTTTTTATTTGTAATAACATTAGCTAAATTAAATAATTGGCTATCATTGTAATCTACATCAGTATTAGTCTTTCTTTCATATGCTGGTATATAAGAACCTGACAAATTACCAACACCAACACAAGAACCTTTTACAGTATTATTGGATAAATCAGGTCCATCACCATACCCATAATTCCAAATACCACCAGAACCAACACCCCAAGATGCTTTATAAAAATCACCATAGTTAGATTCACTAACACCATATGATCCAGCTTTTTCTTCTTTCCATTCTGGTAGATTTAATATATCATCATCTTTAAGATGTCTTTTAATCATAGACTTACTTGCTGGTTCATAAAGTGTACAAAGACCAAATTTATAATCCTGATTTGAAGATGAAACATTAAATTCACATAAACCAATCTCTTGAGATAAAATGCCACAAGCACCATATAATTTAGATGCATATACTTCTTTTATATGAGTAGTATCAAAATTCTTATTCCATTTAATATCTAAACCAGATAAACCTAAAAATTCTCTATCTTCTCTTTCTTTCTTTTCTTGAGCTTTATTTGTCCAATCATAAGCATCAGCTCCATAAGCTTCCACATCATCAAAAGTCTCATCAAATGATAATTTAAAATGATTTAAATTAACAATATTTCCATCTTCAAAAATAGACTTTCTAGAAGTATTACCCTTTTGACGAATACCTACATCATTAAAGTTCCATGTAAATGTATTACCATAATTTAAAATAGAAATAGTGACACTTTTACAATGTCTATATATTTCTGATTTATAACCAGTACTATAATCTTCTTGAAGCTTTTCAAGTTCACTATCATCAACTTCTATTGAAACAGTAACCTTATTTCCTAAATTAAATAAATCTGAATAAGTAGCACTATCTTTAGTTAAAATCTTTGGTGTAGAAAAATCTGGTGCTTCTAAATTAATATTTTTATAAGCATCAACATCATAAATAGAATCATCAGTTTTAATATCATCTTCAATATCTGGATTATCAATTACAGTTGGATTGTTATCATCGTTATTATCATTGTTACCTGATGATGGCTTATCCCCACTACTTCCACCTATAAGGCCACAAGATGTAAGTGATAATAATAAGATTGGTAATGCTAATAAATACTTCTTTTTCATTTGATCACCTTCCTAAATGTCAATTACTACAATTTCATCCTTTATCTTATCATAAGCCACTTCATATTTTTCTTTTTTATATGTATGACTTTGTAACTCTAAAGGAATTTTAAATAAACCAATTCTTTCATGGTTTGTAAATATAACTCTCGACTTTTTTTCTATTATTTCATCATCAAGTTTTATTCTTAAAACCTGAGAATGAAATGAATGCTTTTTAGCTGTTTGCCAAAGCTTATAATCAAATTCAAAATTAATTGTTTGCCTAAAGATAAACCTTGCTTCTTTATAATAATTAATTATTCTAATATGCTTAATAATAACAACTACTAAATAAACAATTAATGCTATTATTGATAAGATTCCTAATATTAAAATAATAAATAATGTTAAGAATAATGCATAATAGAATGAAGCATTATCAATACTATTATTCAAAAAATAAGTAATAGCTTTAAAATCAAAATAAGATAAAGTTAGAACTATTCCTAATAAAACAATACTTAAAAATAAATCTAGAATTGTCTTCTTTATTTTATATTTAGAAAATATAGTATTTGTATTTACTTCTATCTTTTCCATATTACTTTTTGTAATCATCCATTAATAATTTAAAAGCATTTATTGACCTTTCAATCATTTTAGGATCTTGGCAATATGCAATACGAACATAGCCATTCATACCAAAAGAATTAGATGGAACTAATAACAATTCGTATTTTTTAGCTACTTCAGCAAATTTAATTGCATCTTCTTCTAATGCTTTAACAAATAAATAGAAAGCTCCATCTGGGAATATAATATCATAACCCATTTTAGATAAGCTATTATATAATAAATCTCTATTTTGTTTATAAACTTCAAGGTTTGATGTATGTCCTAAAACATATGGAATCATATATTGGAATAATGCTGGAGCACAAACAAATCCTAAAGCTCTACCTGCCCCACAGATAGCTTTATATACCATAACCTTATCCATACAATTATGACCAACTAAAATATAACCAATTCTTTCACCAGGAAGTGATATAGATTTAGAGAATGAATAACAAACAATTGTATTTTCATAATATTTTGTTACATAAGGAACAACTGTATTATTATCATATACTAATTCTCTATATGGTTCATCAGATATTAAATAAATTACATTATTAAATTCTTTAGATTTTTTTCTTAAGAAATCTGATAAATCAATAATAGTCTTTTCTTTTAATACAACACCAGTTGGATTATTAGGTGAATTAATAATTATAGCTTTAGTATTCTTATTAATAGCTTTTTCTAATGCATTAAAATCAATTTGGAAATCATCCTTTTTAGATTCTACTGTAACAAGCTTACCATTAGCTTTTTCAACAAATACACGATATTCAGGAAAAAATGGAGCAAATGTTATAACTTCATCACCTTGATTTAATATAGCATTTAAAGAAATAGTTAATGATGCAGCCGCACCACATGTCAAATAAATCATATTAGCTGATTCTTCTGTTTTATATGTTTCATTAACATATTTAGCAATGGCTTCTCTAACAGATTGGTCACCAACCGCACTAGTATAGCCATGTAATTTAGTTGGCTCTACTTCCTTAATAATCTTAATTAATGATTCATTTACAATACTAGGAGATGGAATAGATGGATTACCAATTGAATAATCAAATACATTATCTTCTCCTACTATTTGTTTTCTTTTTTTACCATATTCAAACAATTCTCTAATTGCTGAACCTGTATTACCTAAAGCAAAACTCTTTTCATTAATCATAATCTATTCCCCTTCATATAATTTTGATTTTTTAGCCATAAAGAATACTTGGAAATAAAATAATATTACTGTTAATAATAATCCAATAAAGAAGGCTAATAAATCATTATGCCACCATATATTTAAGCCATAAGCTATACCAATAAATACTAAATTAGAACATAAAAGGCCTAATATATATTTTCTTCTTTTAATATAATTCTTAAGTAAATATTTATTACCATAAAAAACATCTAAGCCATTAATAGCAATATTAATACATAATGCAAATATAGATGAACCAATTAAGGCTGCGATATAAGCATATGATTTAACACTATCTAATGAATTGAATTGACTATTCA
The DNA here is from genome assembly GCA_024696565.1 of Acholeplasmatales bacterium. Taxonomy (GTDB): domain Bacteria; phylum Bacillota_I; class Bacilli_A; order Acholeplasmatales; family Anaeroplasmataceae; genus Anaeroplasma. The sequence continues at coordinate 8,548 of JAILGR010000089.1, forward strand.
AATAAATAAATCCCAAAATAAGGA
>JAILGR010000255.1 GCA_024696565.1 Acholeplasmatales bacterium
AAGCTTTATATTTATCATCTATCATAGAACAATTTAATCCTAGTTCCATAACTTTATTATCAGTCTTATTATATAAATCCCATGTAGGTAATAAAATACCATTTGGATTACCATTTTTACAGAAATTAGCCCAGTAGCTTAGCATATTATTAGACAATAATAAATCACTATCATCATAACAATAACTATTTTTAGCATTCTTTACATTGCCATAAGCATATATTATTTCTCCAGAATGGTATGTACCATAATAACCATTTTCTTTAGTGAATTGATATTTATATACTTTTACTCCACTATCATATGCTAAATTAGACCAACTATAATGAGGATGAATAAACCAATATACAGATATAATTTCATTAAATGCACTAAAAGCATCTAATTCAATTTCATTACTATATAAATTATAAATTTGTGTTCCAATATTATCTCCAAATACTTCTATTAATCTATTCTTTATATTAGATTTATTAGTTGGATTAAATAAATATCTAGGTACTACAAAGGCATCAGATTCTTTAACATTATAACCATTTAATAATGCTTCTTCATTATTATCGTTTGCCTTATATACATCATATGGCATTCTATCTAAGGCATAGCCATCTAATGTCATACATTCATTTTTATATTTAGTTTTAACTAAATCAGTGGCTTTAACATTTCTTAATTCATTAACACTAGTACAATTAAATTCTTTTAAAATATCATTACCTGTTTCTTTTGCCACATCCATTTTTCTAAATGTATGTGGAGGTAGTTTTATCGCAATTGAGCTAGATTCACCAATTGCTTTTTTAAATAGGCCTTTAGCTAATTTAGATACGCAAAGTGCTGAAACTGAAGATGATCCTGCAGATTCACCAGCGATTGTAATATTACTTTTATCCCCACCAAAAGCTTCACAATTTCTATTTACCCACTCTAAAGCTTTAATTTGATCTAATAAACCATAATTACCTGTTGTATGATTTACTGATTCATTTATTAACTCATCATGGGCAAAATAGCCAAAGACACCTAAACGATATTGAATAGTAACCATTACTATTCCCATCTTAGCCATTTCTTCACCATTAAAATTATCAGAAGCACTACTACCTGAAGTTAATGACCCACCATGAATATAAACTAATACTGGTAAATTAGATACATCACCAGTTGGTTTCCAAACATTTAAATATAATGAATCTTCACTACATTCTTGAGTTTCACCTTCAGTTAAATCAACATGCCATGCCTTTTGGGCATATAAATCAACTAAGGAATTCATAACTTCATATGAAGATGGTTGCATTGACTTTGCCTTAAAATGACTACAATCAAGTATGCCACTCCAATTATCCATATCTTCTGGTTCCTTCCATCTTAAGCTACCAACAGGTGGTTTAGCATATGGAATACCAGCATAAACTTCAACTGTATTATCTTTGTTATATACGCCTTGAATATCTCCTTTATCAGTAGATATAACTTCTGTTTTAATTAAATTTGTGGCATTAGTTGCAGGTTTACTAATAACTTTGGGTTTATCAAAGCCTACAATAATTACAGAACCTAAAATCAATATACTTGTAGCTATTTGTCTAATATAAGCTTTTTTATTTCTAAGTATTATTCTTAATACAATAAAAGTAATATAAATACCTATAGCAACAAATAACCATAATATATTACCATTAGCCATATCAATATAAAAAAACATTAATAAGCCAATTAAAATACATAAAATGGGGAAAACAATCCAAAATGCAATTCTTGATTTTTTCATATTTTTTCTCCTTTATATTAAATATTCTTTTTCCAAGTTCCTGGGAAGAATAAAATTAATATTGGGAATAATTCCAATCTTCCTGCTAACATTAAATTTGCTAAAACAAGCTTAGAAAACCATGAGAATTGAGCAAAACCACCAGCTGGACCTACTGCCCCAAGACCTGGACCAATATTAGATATACAAGCTAGTGATGCACTAAACATTGTTAATGGATTTGAATCTCCTGCTGGCATATTTGGATTCCAAATAGATATTAAAAATGTTGATACAATTATCATCATAATATAGATAACAAAGAATACAACAGTCGAATCAACAATTGAATTATCAAGTGGTTTTCCATCCAATCTAATAACATTAACTTTTCTTGGGGATATTAGATTTACTAATTTTGATTTTGAATATTTAATAATAATAATGACACGAGATTGTTTAATACCACCTGCTGTTGAACCAGCACAAGAACCAGCTAACATTAATAAAAGTAAAATAATTAATGATAATACAGGCCATGTATTAGCATAATCTACAGTTGAATAACCTGTTGTAGAAATAATAGATGCAACCTGGAAGTATGCATGTCTAAATCCCTCTTCAAAGGTTTCATATAATCCTTGTATTTGAATAGTAATAACTATTACTGCAATAGTTACTACTATTA
>JAILGR010000258.1 GCA_024696565.1 Acholeplasmatales bacterium
AACTGGTACAGGTACTTATTTTAAAAACATGGTAGCAAATCCAAAAGATAATTTAGGTATCTTAAAGGTATTAGATAAGAATACATTAGGATTGGTTTGGGGTTATGAAAGTGGTGGAAGACCTACATCAGAAACTCCAACACACTTACAATGTCATATTGAAAGATTAAAAAAAGATGACTTACATAGATTAGTAATTCACTGTCATCCAACTAATATCATTTGTATGACTCACGTTTGTCCTTTAGATAGCAACTTCTTCACAGATGTATTATGGAAGATGCAAACTGAAAGTATTGTAGTATTCCCTGAAGGTGTAGCAGTATTACCTTGGATTTTATGTGGTGGCACATTAATTGGTACTGAAACTGCAAAGCTTATGGCTGAATATAGAAGTGTAGTTTGGGCACAACATGGAATCTTCTGTACAGGTAGAGGATTAGATGAAGTATTTGGTTTAATTGAAACTATTGAAAAGGCTGCAGAAATTTATATGAAGATTTGTGATAAAAAGATTTATCAATCTATCACAAATGAAAATTTAAAAGAAGTAGCTAAGGCATTTAATCTAGATTATAGAAAAGGAATAATTGATTAAGGAGAAAAAAGTATGGCCAATCGTTTTATGTTAAATGAAACTTCTTATCATGGAAGTGGAGCTATTTTGAATATCGTTCCTGAGATTGAATCTCGTGGATTTAAGAGTGTTCTTGTTTGCTCTGACAAATCGCTAGTAGAAGTAGGGGTATCTAAAAAGGTCACAGATTTACTTGATGAAGCTAGAATTAAATATACTTTATTTAGTGACATCAAACCAAATCCGACAATAGAAAATGTATTAGCGGGCGTCAGAGCAGCTAAAGAATCAAAGGCTGATTGTATCGTTGCTATTGGTGGTGGTTCATCAATGGATAGTGCAAAGGCTATTGGTATTATTATTACTAATCCTGAGTTTTCAGATGTAAGAAGTCTAGAAGGTGTAGCACCTACTAAGAATCCTTGCTTACCTATTATTGCTGTTGCAACAACTGCAGGTACTGCAGCTGAAGTAACAATCAATTATGTTATTACAGATGTAGAGAAGAAAAGAAAATTCGTTTGTGTAGATAGACACGATATGCCAATTGTTGCTGTAGTAGATCCTGATATGATGAAATCAATGCCAAAAAGCTTAAAGGCTTTTACTGGTATGGATGCATTAACTCATGCAATTGAAGGATATATTACAAGAGGCGCATGGGAAATGTCAGATATGTTCCATATCAAAGCCATTGAATTAATAGCTAATAATTTAAGATTATCTGTTAATGGTGATGATGAAGGAGCTAAAAATATGGCTTTAGGTCAATATATTGCAGGTATGGGATTCTCTAATGTTGGTCTTGGTATTGACCATGCAATGGCTCATACATTATCTGCATATTATGATGTTCCACATGGAAAGGCATGTGCAATGCTATTACCTATAGCTATGGAATTCAATAAAGAATGCAGTGGAGAAAAATATAAAGATATAGCTAAAGCATTTGGTGTAGATGTATCAAATATGACTCAAGAAGAATATAGAGATGCAGCTATTAACGAAGTATTAAAATTAGCCAAAGATGTAGGAATTCCTACAAAGTGTGAAGAAATTAAAGAAGAAGACTTAGAAGCATTAGCAAAAGATTCATTAAATGACGCATGCTATCCAGGAAATCCTAAAGAGGCAACAAAAGAACAAGTTATTGAAATGTTTAGAAAATTGATGTAATTAGGAGATGAAAATATGAAGAAAAAGCTTGGAATTGTATTTTTGGGAGGAATCATTGGCTTAAGTTTATTTTCTTGTGGTGAAAGTGCTGATGAATTAGAAAATATTACTATTTCAACACCAGAATCAGCAGAGATGGCAGATTTTACAGTAAAGCAAGTACAAGAATATATCAAAAAAGAAGGACTAAATGTTGAAGTACATATTAATTCTGTACCAGAAAGAGATGCTGCATCTTATGTTATTTCTGATGTCGACTTAGCACCAGATATCTATACTTTCAGTCAAAACTCATTGGCATTATTGGTTCAAAGAAGTGCAATTCAAAGCGTACCTGATGGTTATGCTAGAGATGTCAGAAAGGAAAATGATGCTCAATCAGTTGAGGCAGCAACCATTGGTGGTCAGTTATTTGCATACCCACTATCTACAAATTATGGATATGTAATGTATTATGATAAATCAGTTATTACAGATCCAACTGATATGACACAAATTATTAGTGATTGTAAGGCTAAGAATAAATATATCTCTTTCAATGTTCGTGATCCATATTATGGATTCTCATATTTTAGTGGTGCAGGAGCAGAGATTTCTTGGGAAACTGACAATAGTGGAGCATTTATTTCCCATCATGATGATTATGATACTGACCTTGGAGTTATAGCTTGTAAGGGAATTAAAGAATTAATGAATTCTGAAGTTTTAACATTATCAGATAGTCCATCAGAATTTGTAAGTGCCTTACCATCAGCTGCAGTAATTACTTCAATTTATAATGACCCACTTGTTAAAGATTTATTAGGAAGTAATTATGCAGTTTCTGAATTGCCATATTATACTGTTGATGGTAATAAATATCATTTGGGGTCTTATCATGGTAATTTGTTAGTTGGTGTAAAACCACAAAGAAGTGCATCAAGAGCTGTATTAGTCCATAAGATAGCTAAATATATTACAGGCTATGCTTGTCAAAAGGAAAGATTATATCATCATTATTGGTTACCTACTAATAAGACTGTTCAATTGATGGATTCTAGATCATTAGCTAGAAATGCATATGATGATCAATTAAAATTTGCGACTAAGCAATTTAATACAGAAAATTCATGGAACAATATTTTATCACAAGTATTAGTCGGTCTAGAAACTAATAATACAGAAGAAGCATATAAAGAATTATTAGATGAGTATATTTCATCAGTTAGTAAAGTATTTGATTGTAAAGGATACTGTTTAATGGGAAGCTGGAATGAATGGAATAGTAAAGACTTCTCTAAGATTCTTATCAAAAATGAAGATGGTGAATATTAT